>NZ_JRMM01000073.1:0-21577 GCF_000972905.1 Mycobacterium sp. UM_Kg27 | reverse complement strand
GCGGTGTTGTCGGTGACGGCCTGGGGGTCCAGTTCGCCGGCTGCGGTGGCAAAAGGTGCGACGAGGACATCGAGCATGTCGTCGAAATCGGCCTGAGCCGACGGGGCAATGGGAGCTAGCGCCAAAAACGCGGCTACTCCGACAACCTTGCTGCGGTGAGACATTCCGACGCGCTCCTTCTGCAGGCCTCAATCCTGAGGTGTAGCTAAGAAGGTAGTTCGCGGGTTTAGTGTTGCGCAAGGTTGCCACGCAAAGCCGGTGCTTCAGCGCGCAAGAGCTCCCGGGGGGAGCCCGATCAACATTGCGTCGCGGCGCGAATCCACTGACGCCGGGCGTCGCTCTGCCCGGCCTCAGCTGCGGCGGCGCGAAGCAGGCGGATAACCCGCTGGTGGTCGCCATGGCCGATTCGTGGCTCGACCGGTGAATACTTTTGTGTCTTCATGTGTGATTACCCCCTGCAGGTCACGCAACGAGAACTGCAGTACCTGACCGCTGTGGGTGGACGGTCAGCGCACATAGGGGTCAACGCCGGTGGCGGCGAAATTGATCCCGATTCGGCAGGGCAAAACGGTGAGGGTGCGCACCTGGGGGTCAAGACATGACCGGTGTCACCCCGCCTTGGCGATGACGTGCTCGGCGAACCTCTCCAGGTTGCGGATCTTGTTCTCCAGCGGCTCGGTGTCGGGCCCGAGGATGTAGGGCACCCGGAAGCCGACGATGACGTCGGTGACGCCTTTGTCCTCCAGCCGCCTGATGCCATCGAGGGTGAATCCGTCGACCGAGATCACGTGGATCTCGAACGGGTCATCGGCGCGACCCTCTTCCTCGCGGAGCTGCTTGAGCCGGGTGATGAGCCCGTCGAGCTCGGCCGGGTCGCCGCCGCCGTGCATCCAGCCGTCGTGCCGGGCCGCGCGCCGCAGCGCGGCTTCGGCATGGCCGCCGATCAGGATCGGGATCGGCTGCGACGGGGCCGGGGTCATCTTGGTCTTGGGGATGTCATAGAACTCGCCGTGGAACTCGAAGTAGTCGCCGGTGGTAAGGCCCTGAATGATCTCGATGCACTCGTCCATCCGCTTACCGCGCCGGGCGAACGGCACCCCCATCAACTCGTAGTCTTCCGGCCACGGGCTGGTGCCCACGCCCAGTGCCAGCCGGTTGTTGATCATCGCGGCCAGCGAGCCGGCCTGCTTGGCGACCAAGGCCGGCGGGCGGATCGGCAACTTGACCACGAACGGGGTGAACCGCAGCGTGCTGGTGACTGCGCCCAGTGCCGCGATCAAGACGAAGGTCTCGATGAAGGCTTTGCCGTCGAGGAATTCCCGGTTGCCGTCGGGGGTGTAGGGGTATTTCGAGTCCGATTCGAACGGGTAGGCGATGCTGTCGGGGATCGTCATGCTGTGATACCCGGCGGCCTCGGCGGCCTTGGCGAGCGGAATGTAATAGCTCGGGTCGGTCATCGCTTCGGCGTAAGTGAACCGCACGTCGTCTCCTCGGTCTTTCGGTGGTGGGGCGCTGTTCTCTGCATAGCAGACTGGCCCTGCCCGGCCCGAGTGGGGACTGCGTTCAGCTACGCGGCGGCATCGCGACCTCGACGTCCGCCAAGGGATACGGCGGATATCCGGCGGCGCCGATCACGGTCAGCGTGCCCCACGGTGTCCGCTCGCCGACGCGCCCTTCGGCGGTGTGATCGCCAATCCGGACGCTGACCTTCGAGCCGGTGACACTCGCCCCCGGAAGGTCATTGAAGAGCATTCCCTGCCAATGGTATTGGCCATCAATCGGATCGAAATGGCCGGTCAGGCGGACTTGCGTCGGGTGGTCCTCACCGTTGTGGGTGAGAACCGCTGGGCCGTCGTAGGTTTCTGCGTTCTCCAAATCAACGCCACCGCACCCGGTGAGATAGAACCGGGAGATCCCTCGAGTCGGCAGCAGCGGGCGCACCCGCAGCCGTGGCGAGCGAGACTCGATGCGGCTGGCCCCGCTGCGCCGGAGGGCATCGATGAGCCGCGCCACATAGCGGGCCTGCCGGCGGGTGTGCGGGCCCGGTATCTGAAATCGGTTGGGGACGCCATGTCTGGCGACGGCGTCGTCGGTTGAGGCGGCGGTGCCGATCAGCGCGCGGGCACTCAGCTTTTCGCCGTCGGAGGTGGTCACCGTCCAGGTGTCGGTGCCGCTGTCGAATCGGGTGGTCACGTTCGCCGCGTCGACCACCCGAACTCCGTCGATCAACCCGTGCAGGGGCGCCGGGTCGCCGAGCACCACCACGTCGATGACGCCGTTGCGGCTCACAGGAATCCGGCCCGCCGCCACATCCGCCGGGCCAGCCCGCCCATCAGTCCGACTTCGGTGAAGAACGCGGCCAGCGGTGCGAACGACGAGCGGGACGCCGCCTGGAAGTGCGGGTTGGCCCGCGCCACGCGGCGAGCTTCGCGACCGTCCAGCCCGACTCGGTTGTAAATGACCGGCAGCGTGAACAGGTGGCGGTAGAACGGTCCGCCGACGCCCTGCAGGTTGGCCAGCAGTATCCGGCGGTAGCGGGGCATCGCCGGGACGCTGCGCCGCAGACCGTCGCGGGCGTACTGAATGTGGCGGGCTTCCTCGGTGACGTGGATGCGCATCACCCGCCGCACGATCGGCTGCAGGTCGGGATCGTCGAGGATCTGACGCTGCAGCGAGTCGAAGATCTCCTCGCCGACCAGTGCTGCTCCCCACAGGATGCTGCCGCGGAACAGGAACGGAAGCGCGTTGATGGCGATGCGCTGGTGCAGCCGCGGGCGTACCGGTACGCCGCCGATCCGGTCGATGGTCTTGCCGAACATCAGCATGTGACGGGTCTCGTCGCCTAGTTCGGTCAACGAGTATTGGGTGGTGCGCGCGGTGGGGTTCTTGTGCATCATGTCGCGCAGCAGCGCCTGGTTGAGGATGTTTTCGAACCAGATGCCGGCCGACAGGACGTTGACCAGCTCTTGGCGTGACATCTCGATCTGCTGCTCGCGGGTCATGGACTCCCACAGGCGGGTGCCGTAGAGCGTGCACATCCGTGGCGGCAGGAAGAACCTGTCCTCCTCCAGCGGGGCGTTCCAGTCGATGTCGACGACCGGCGCGTAGGACTTCTTCACCGAGCCCTTCAGTAGCCGCTCGGCAAATTCCTCCCGGGTCGGTTCGCTCGGCCGCACCGCAGTGGTCATCGCGGAATCCCTTCTCGCTCGGACTTCAAAAACTAGGAGCCGCGACCAGACATGTCAATACCGGCGGTACCGGATACCGTCGGTTCGATCTGTGATGCCCGTCACATGCGCCCGCCCGGCGGGAAACACTGCTGAAACACGGCCGTCAAGTTTGCTGCCGGCGGCTCGCAACTACCTACCGAGTGGGGTGTCGCCTGCCACAATGTGGCCATGCGACTGGGTCTGGCGGACCGAAAGGCTGAGATGTCAGCCGTCTGCGCTTTCCTGGAAGCGGCCCTGACCGAACCCGCCACGCTGCTGCTCGAAGGCGAAGCTGGCATCGGAAAGTCCACACTCCTATGGGGGGCGGCCGCCGCGGCGGTCGAGCGGGGCTTCCAGGTGCTCTCGGCGGCGGGCGCTCCGACCGAGGTCCGCTATGCCTACGCCGCGGTGGCTGACCTGCTCGGTGGTGTCGAGGCCGAGGTGCTGGCGCAGCTGCCCGACGGACAGCGCGCGGCAGTGGACCGGATTCTGCTCGGCGGCGATGACGGGCCGGCGAGCGACGAGCGGATGGTCGCCACCGCCTTTCTGGCGGTGCTCCGCAAGCTGAGTTCGAAGACCCCGGTGTTGCTGTGCATCGACGACGTTCAGTGGCTGGACATGTCGAGCCAGATGGTGATCGGGTTCGCCGAACGACGGCTCACCGGGCGGGTGGGTCTGTTGTTGGCCCTGCGAACCGGCGAGACAGACGTCGCCGACTTGAGTTGGCTCAGCCCTGCTCTTCCCGGGTCGATCGAGCGCGTACGGATCACCCCGTTGACGTTGGGCGGAGTGCACGCGCTGATATCGGCACGGCTGCGGCGTACCTTGCCCCGCCCCACCATCACCCGGATTCACCAAACATCCGGTGGGAACCCATTTTTCGCCCTCGAGTTGGCGCGTTTCATCGTCGAGGATCCCGACAGGGCCGCGATCGGCCTGCCCGACAGCCTGGCGACGCTGGTGCGCGAACACATCGGGCAGGTCGACGCGGAAGTCGGTGCGGTGTTGCTGGCTGCGGCCTGCTCGGTACCGCCGGCCGTGGAGCGGGTGAGCCTGGCCACCGGCATCAGCCCCGAGCGCGTAGTCGAGGTGGCCGAATCCGCACCGGCGAGCGGAGTCGTCGGAATCGACGGCAGCCGGATCCGGTTCCGGCATCCGTTGTTCGCCACCGGCGTCTACAGCGCCGCCGGCCCGTCGGAGCGCCGGGCCATGCACCGCCGGCTCAGCCGCATCGTCACCGAACCCGAGGTCAAGGCCCGGCACCTGGCGCTGGCGGCCACCACCGCCGACCCCGAAGTGCTGCAGGCGCTGGACGGAGCGGCCGCCGCTACTCGGGCTCGAGGCGCCCCCGCGGTGGCCGCCGAGTTGATCGAGCTGGCGATCAAACTCGGCGATGACAACCCGGTCCGTCGAATTCAGGCCGCAGAGCAGCATTTCCGATCCGGCGAGGTGGCCCTGGCGCGTTCGCATCTGCAGTGCATTCTCGATGATCTGCCGTCCGGGAACCCGCTGCGATGCATGGCGCTGATGCTCCTTGCCGCTGTCACCGGCTATGTCGAAAGTCTGGTGACGGCCGCCGAGCTGCTCACCAAGGCCGTAGCTGAAGCCGCCGATCATCCCGTTCTGCAGCTGCGGGCAAGGCTGCTGCTCGTGCCGGTGGCGGGGCTGATCGGGGACATGAAGAGATCGGTCGAACTGGCGAACACCGCTGTGGAACAGGCGGAAGACTTGGATATCGCGCCGCTTCGCAGCCAAGCCCTGACGATTGCTGCGCATGTGCGTCTCCTGTACGGGCTGGGCGTGGACCGCAAGGCCTTGCGCTGGGCCGCGGAGATCGAAGACCACAGCAGTGGCGCCGCGGCCACCTTCCGGGCCAGTGCAGCCCTGCCCGTCATGGCTGCCGTGGCCGGGGAGGTGCAGGTGGGGCGCGACCAGATGCGCGCCATTCACCAGCGTTTTCTAGCCCACGGGACGGAGGTCGACACGCTGTGGGCGGCCAATTACGTCGCCAGGTTCGACTTGTGGCTGGGAAATCTGACAGCCGCAGCGGATCTCGCCGAAGACAGCGTCCAGCGAGCTGAACAGATGGGCGGAACGCACCTGCTCGTCCATGCCTGGTGCACGCAAGCGGAGATCGCGGCATTGCGTGGCAACGAAGACGCGGCACGGAGCATCGCGACGACGGCGATCGAGGCGGCCTCGGATACCGGGGCCGCGTTTCTGGTGGCATCGGCGACGGCGGCACTGGGATTTCTGGAGGTGTCGCGGGGCGACTACGCGGCTGCGGTCGCGACACTGGAGCCGTTGCTCTGCGGATTCGATCCCGATCACGACACCGAGATCGTCGTCGGCGCATACCTGCCCGACGCGGTAGAGGCTCTCACCGCGCTGGGACGTCTCGACGAGGCCGAACCGCTGATAGTGGCGCTGGAGACCAACGGAGCGCGGCTTGATCGGCCCTGGATGTTGGCGGTTGGCGCCCGCGGGCGCAGCCACTGGCTGGCTGCGCGGGGAGAGCTCGAAGCCGCAGAGCGGACGGCCATCGAGGCGCTGCTGCACCATGGGCGGCTGCCGATGCCGTTCGAGACGGCGCGCACGCAGTTGTTGCTGGGTCAGGTGCAGCGCCGTCGTCGGCGCAAACAGGATGCTCAGGCGAGCTTGAGTACGGCGCTGGCCACCTTCGAGAGGGTGGGGGCTCCGCTGTGGGCCCGCCGTGCCCGTGCCGAGCTGGACCGGATGGCCGCGGCAGGCCTGGGGTCGGGACTTACCACCGCCGAGCGGCGAGTCGCCGAACACGCGGCAGCGGGCTTGTCCAACAAACAGATCGCCGCGGAGTTGTTCATCGCCCCCAAAACCGTCGAGATGACGCTGAGCGCCGTGTACCGCAAGTTGGGCATCCGCTCCCGTGCCGGGCTGTTTGCTGCGCTCAATTCAGGAGGAGTCCAGGGAAAACCCTGATTCGCTGCGGGGTCGGGTTGGCTAGCGTCGGGCGCATGGGCGACATCGAAGCGGCGCGTCAGTGTTTCTTGGTGGAGTGGTATCAACCGGACCTGGGCGAATCAACCGTCGACGCTGTGATCGACCGGCTGGCATCCGCCGCGGTCGCCCTGCGCGGGAGGCTGGTGGTTGCCTTGAGCTCGCCCAGCGACGAGACCTTGTTCGGGGTGGTCGCCGCCGACTCCTCTGACGCGGTGCTGACGGCTTGTCGTCAGGCCGGGTGGCACGCCGACCGGATCACGGCGGGGGTGCGGGCCCGCGCCGAGGCTGCCGGGAGCTGGCTTTAGTCGGGTCTGGGCGTCCCGGGCTCCAACCCGACGCAATTGAGAAAGTCAGGTTCTCAACGTTTGCCCCGTGGCAAGATCTGCGCATGGGACCCTTCCTGCTCCGCGCTGCGCTGACCGGACTCGCCTTGTGGATCGTCACTCAGATCGTTTCGGGGATCGAGATCGTCGGCGGCGACACCACGCTGCAACGGGTGGGCATCATCTTCGTCATCGCCTTGATCTTCGGTCTGGTGAACGCCTTCATCAAACCGGTGGTGCAACTGCTGTCGATACCGCTGTACATCGTCACCCTGGGGCTGTTCCACATCGTGGTCAATGCGCTGATGCTGTGGATCACCGCGTGGATCACCGACAAGACGGCCAAACACTGGGGCCTCTACATCGCCGATTTCTGGTGGGACGCGATCTGGGCGGCGATCGTTTTGTCGCTGGTGGGCTGGGTGTTGTCGCTAGTCGCCGGACGCATCGCCAGATAGGTTGACCGGCCGGCCGCGGGTGACTACGGCAGGCGATCAGTTCTCGTCCGTGGCTTGGGCGCCGGCCAATGCCGCGGACAATCCAGCGCGCGAGCGGATGCCCAGTTTGCGGTAGACGCGGCTCAGATTCATTTCGACGGTCTTGGCCGAGATGTAGAGGTGCGCCGCGATCTGCTTATTGGACATGCCATCCGCGGCCAGGGTTGCCACCCGGTGCTCTGCGGCGGTCAAAGTCGCGGTGGCACCCTGGGACTGATCGACACGGCCCAGTTCGGCATGTGCTCGCGCTGCCCACAGTGGCGCGCCGAGCTGCTGAAAAATCTGCAGCGCCGCGCGCAGGCTCGCCGTTGCACTCGAGTGGCGTCGTCGGCGGCGCTGCACTGTGCCCAGCAGTAACTGGGTGCGGGCCTGTTCGAAGGGCATCGGCAGCCGCGCATGGTGTGTCACCGCCCGATCGAGGGCCGCGAGCGCGGCAGGCAACTCGCCGCGAGCCGCCAGCACATGGGCCCGGCCGCGTGCCGCCACCGCCAGCGTCCACGGCCAATCATGGATGGTGCCGTGTTGCTCCAGCGTGTCGACCAGATGCTCGGCGTCGTCGATGTGACCCAGCGCGGTCAGCGTTTCGATGGCGTCGGGAAGATATCCGCCGCCTTGGACATCGCAGCTGGGGGCGGTGCGGAATTCGTCGAGGAGGGGCTGTAGCACCGCCAGCGCCGCCGGATAGTTCTCTAGCGAGACCTCGAGGAACCCCGGGATCAGGCTGGGTTCTTTGGTCAACAGTGGTGCCCCGATGCGATCGGCGGTCTCGATCGAGGCCGCGACCGCATTGCGTGCTTCGGTTTCGCGGCCGGTGTATGCCGCGACCGCAGCCTGGACCGTCCAGGCGGTGACCAGCGCCAGCCGGCCATCCATCTGCTCGGCGCGCTCGACCGCCTCGCGTGCCGCAGCATCTGCCTCCTGATATCGGCCCGCCCACAGCGTGATCATGGAAATCCGAACGGCCGCCCAGAGAATGTCCACCTCAGTGCCGCCCTCGCGCAACTGTTGCTGTAGTGCGCGCATGCGTGTCAGCGCGCTCTCGAGGTCGCCGCGGTAGGCCGGCATCATTGCCGCGGCGCCGCTGGCCCGAAACCAGGTGGACGCGCCGCCGTGCGGGTCCTCCAGCTCCAGTGCCAGCTGCAGGGCGTCGCGATCTTCGCCGAGCCCGCGTGCGAATTTGGCGAAAACCATGATCGACAACGCCTGGCTCCGCAGGTTCGGCACGCCAAGTTGATTCGCGAGTTCGACGGCCTCGTCGGCGCGTGCGACCGCATCGTCGAGCCGGCCGAGCATGGCCAGCGGCAGGACCAAGCGCAGCAGGCACAGCAGCCGCAGTGCGGCGTTGTCGCCGGCCTCATCGGCCGCCGCGGCCATCGATTCCGCGGAACCCACCGTGTCGTCGTCGTATCCCAGCACCGCGCCCAACCACAGCAGTGCCATCGACCGCAGTGCTCCTGAAGGTACGTCTTTCAAGGCGGTCTGCAGATGCCGACGTGCGGCAACCAGTGATCCGGCGCGGAACTGCAGCTCTCCGGCGCGGACCCGTCGCTGCGGGGTGTCACCGCCCAAGTTGATCGCCAGCTCGATCAATTCGGCGGCCACCGCCGGTGCGCCTCGCGCGGACGTGGATTCGGCGGCCGCGTCGAGCGTCGACAAGGTCAGCTGATCACCGCTGCTCGCGGACAGGGCCAGATGGCGTGCCTTGATCTCGGGCTGATACCGAGTGGGAGTACAGCGACCGGGGTGACATCACCACCACCGGGGGTGGCCATGGGTGGCTGGTCCACGACCCCGCGGTGGCGCCGACCGGGGACAACGTGGACGCCGCGAAGTTGGGCCTGTTGGCCGAGCCCTATCCCCAGGTGGTTTCCGGAACCCCGACAAACTGGTCAATGGTCGACGGCGCCCTGCACTTCAGCTATTCCACCGCGATGGCGAATGGGTCGGGCAGCTTTGCCGACGGCTCCATCACCACTATTTCGGTGCCGGCGCTCGCCTACCCCGGCGGCTACGACGTCGTCGTCAGCGGTGGGCACGTCGTCTCGGCAGCCAATGCCGCTGAACTGGCCGTCGCCTCGGACTCCGGCGCCGTCACGGTCTCGGTCGTGGTGAGCCCCGCCGCGGCGACGGGATAGCCTCCCGCTACCACGCGCCGAAGAGTCGGGCGCGCCGCCGGGGAAACGGGCAGACTCGGGGGCATGCCGGAGCTGCCCGAGGTCGAAGCACTCGCCGATCACCTGCGGCGGCACGCCGTCGATTGCGCCATCGGCCGGATCGATGTGGCGGCGCTGTCGGTGCTCAAAACCTTCGCCCCGCCGCCGACGGCGTTGCACGGTCAGCAGGTGACCGGCGCGCACCGCTGGGGCAAGTATCTGGGATTGCAGGCCGGTGAGCTGTTCTTGATCGCCCACCTGTCCAGGGCGGGTTGGCTGCGCTGGTCGGATCAGCTGGCGGCGGCGCCGCTGCGACCGGGTAAGGGACCGATTGCGCTGCGGGTGCACCTGGGCGTCCCGGGGCAGGCCCCCGGCTTCGATCTGACCGAAGCCGGCACCCAGAAGAGGCTGGCGGTCTGGTTGGTCGACGACCCGCTGAAGGTGCCGGGTATCGCCACACTGGGGCCGGACGCGCTGGCGGTCAACGCCGAGGAGCTGGCTGGATTGCTGGCCGGCAATACCGGTCGCATCAAAACCGTCCTGACCGACCAGAAGGTGATCGCCGGAATCGGCAACGCCTACAGCGACGAGATCCTGCACACCGCCCGGCTGTCGCCATTCGCCACCGCCGGCAAGCTGTCGGCAGACCAACTGAGCGCGTTGCACGAGGCCATGCACACCGTGCTGGCCGACGCCGTCACCCGCTCGGTCGGCCAACAGGCCGCCACCTTGAAGGGGGAGAAACGTTCCGGTCTGCGGGTTCATGCCCGAACCGGGCTGCCGTGCCCGGTATGCGCCGACACGGTTCGGGAAATTTCTTTCGCCGATAAGTCATTTCAGTACTGCCCGACCTGCCAGACCGGTGGAAAGGTGCTGGCCGATCGGCGGATGTCGCGACTGCTCAAGTAATTCTTCGACGTGACTTCGGCAGGCTGCCAGCGCCGTTAAGCTGCCCTGGTGACCCGTCAGAGAATCCTCATCACCGGTGCCAGTTCAGGACTGGGCGCCGGCATGGCCCGCGTTTTCGCTGCGCAGGGACGTGACCTGGCCCTGTGCGCCCGCCGGACCGACCGGCTTGATGAACTGAAAGCCGAACTGACAGACAAGTTTCCAGGAATCAATGTAGCGGTGGCCGCGCTGGATGTAAATGACCACGACGAAATACCCAAGGTGTTCAACCATTTCGCCGCCGAGTTGGGTGGAATAGACCGGGTCATCGTCAATGCCGGCGTCGGCAAGGGCGCACCGCTCGGATCCGGCAAGCTGTGGGCCAACAAGGCCACCGTTGAAACGAACCTGGTGGCTGCACTGGTGCAGATAGAGACCGCGCTGGAGATATTCAAGGCTGCCGGCAGCGGCCACCTGGTGCTGATCTCATCGGTGTTGGGCAACAAAGGTGTTCCGGGCGTGAAGGCCGCATACGCCGCCAGCAAAGCCGGGGTGTCGTCGCTGGGGGAGTCGCTGCGTGCGGAGTACTCGCGCGGACCGATCAAGGTGACCGTGCTGGAACCGGGCTACATCGAATCGGAGATGACCGCGAAATCGGCGTCCACCCTGTTGATGGTGGACAACGAATCGGGGGTCAAGGCCATGGTGCGTGCGATCGAACGCGAAACCGGCCGGGCCGTGGTCCCGTCCTGGCCGTGGGCCCCGCTGGTCTGGCTGTTGCGCCGCATGCCGCCGCGGTACACCAAGCGCTTCGCGTGATCGGTTCCCGCTCGCCTCAGCGGGCCATCCACTGCAGGGCTTTGGCTCGCCGGCGGTAGATCAGCAGCACCGCCTTGGCGATCAGGAACGCAACGGCCACCCCCATCAGAAGCGTGGACACGGCGTAGGCGCCGTACTCGGCCCCGCGGT
Organism: Mycobacterium sp. UM_Kg27; assembly: GCF_000972905.1. Taxonomy (NCBI): domain Bacteria; kingdom Bacillati; phylum Actinomycetota; class Actinomycetes; order Mycobacteriales; family Mycobacteriaceae; genus Mycobacterium; species Mycobacterium sp. UM_Kg27. The sequence continues at coordinate 10,559 of NZ_JRMM01000073.1, read as the reverse complement.
GGTAGCGATCGTTGACCAACAGAGTCAGGGTCTGGGAGTGACCCGGCAGATTCGATGACACCATGATGACCGCGCCGAACTCGCCGAGTGTGCGCGCCGTGGTCAACACCACGCCGTAGGTCAGTCCCCACCGGATCGATGGCAGCGTGACCCGCCAAAGCGTTTGCCACGCATTGGAACCGAGAGTCGCCGCGGCCTGCTCCTGTTCGATTCCGATCTCCACGAGCACCGGCTGAACCTCGCGCACCACGAACGGCAGCGTGACGAAGATGCTGGCCAGCACCATCCCGGGCAGCCCGAAGATGATCTTGAACCCCAGGTGGTTCTCGACGAAGCCCAGCGCCCCCGACGATCCCCACAGTGCGATCAGGGCGACCCCGACGATGATGGGAGAGACCGCAAACGGCAGGTCCAGGATCGCCTGAAGGGTTGATCGGCCGCGGAATTTGTTGCGTACCAGCAGGATCGATGTCGAAACGCCGAACAAGGCATTCAGCGGAACCACGATGATCACCAATAGCAGCGACAGTTTCAGCGCCGAGATCGCCGCGGGGGTGCTGATCCAGGCCCAAAACTGGGCTAACCCGTGCTCAAACGTTCGGTACAGAATCACCGACACCGGAGCGATCAGCATGACACCGATATAGGTCAAGACGGTGAAGCGCAGAACGTGATGCTTCTCCAACCGGGCCGTCACTCGGCGTCCTCCTCGCGCTTGGCCGCCCGTCCACCCACGGTCCGCAGCAGCACCAGCACGGCGAACGAGATCGCCAACAACACGATCGAAATCGCCGCCGCGCTGGTGTGGTCATCGTTCTCGATCAGCGAGCGAATCCACTGCGACGACACCTCGGTCTTGCCCGGCACGGCGCCGCCGATCGTTACGACCGAGCCGAACTCGGCTACGCACCGCGAAAACGCAAGTCCGGCACCGGTCAACAACGCCGGTTGCAGGGACGGCAGCACCACCGTCTTGAAGGTGACCAGGCGCGTCGCGCCGAGGGCCGCGGCCGCCTCCTCGACATCGCGGTCGATCTCCATCAGCACCGGCTGGACGGCACGGACCACCAGTGGCAACGTGACGAAGGCCAGTGCCATCGCGACGCCGGGTGGGGTGTGCTGCAGGTGAATGCCGATCGGACTGGAGTTGCCGTAGAGGGCGAGCATCACCAAGCTGGTGACGATTGTCGGCAGTGCAAAAGGCAGATCGATCAGCGCATCGATGACTCCTTTTCCGACGAAGTCGTCGCGCACCAACACCCAGGCGGTCGCCAAGCCGAACACCACATCGAGCACGGTGACCAGGACCGAAATGGTCAATGTCACGCGGAATGATTCGAGCGCCGCGTGCGAGGTGACGGCCAGCCGGAAGCCGTTCCAGCCCCTACCGCCGGCTTGCCACGCGATGGCGACCAACGGCAGCAGCACGATCACCGACAACCACAGCGTCGTCACGCCGATGCGCAGCGGGGTGACGACGGACCGGTTCGGAGCGGCAGGCAGCGCAGCGGCGGTGTCCACCACGTCCGTGTCGGGGTCGACGCGTGGCGCCGGGTCGAGAGGAGTTGTGACTGTCATCGGCTGGATCCGAAAGAAGAGTGCATGCTGGCCTTCCAATGCCCGAGATGTTCGGCACCGGTCACCGAAAGTGACTACCGATAATTAGCAAGTGGCAGGGGAGTCAGCGACAACAGTGTGCAAAGCCCGCCAAGCCGCTCCCGAGGGCTCCGCGGCGGCCGAACGCCATTGCGGCGCTCTGCCCAACCCGGCGTGGCATCTGCATGGCGCGTAGCTTAAGGAAACCTGGGTGCCGAAATCTTTGTCGTGCCGCGATAGGTTTTTCCCGGCCGGAGTTCACCCGGCGGCCACCGACTGTGCTGTCGGGTCGCCTCTGCCAAGCGGCGGTAGCGCCTGCCGCTCCGCGACTGGGCAGACGTGCACTCAGCCCCGCAGCGCTGGCGGTCCGTCGTCGCCCGTCCTGAAGCAGGAGGCAAAACCCATTGTCAACAGCGATAATTCGGCCCGGAGCAGGCTTCGGTCAGGGCCAGATGCGCTCTGCTGCTGGCCGCCGTCATACGCACCGGAGCGCTGTGGGCGATGCCGCCGCGGCACGCTCCTGGCACGGGACGATCCCTGCGCACAGTGCATGGAGGGCGGCGGCCGCCGAAAAAAGTCAGGGTGAGGGAAATGCCGAAGGCCGGGTCTAGGTCGCCCGGCCCCGCTCCGATCGGTAGCGGCGCACCAGCGCATCGGTGGAACTGTCGGTCTGGGACGGTGGAGCAGCGTCGTCGGTGAGCACCGGCAGCAGCGCCTTGGCCTGAGTCTTGCCCAGCTCCACTCCCCACTGGTCGAAGGAGTCGATGCCCCACACCACACCCTCGGTGAACACCTGGTGTTCGTAGAGGGCGATCAGCTGGCCCAGCACCGACGGTGTCAGCTGGGTAGCCAAGATCGAGGTCGTCGGGCGATTTCCGGGCATGACCTTGTGCGGCACGACATCTGCGGGAGTGCCTTCGGCGGCGATCTCCTCGGCGCTCTTGCCGAACGCCAGCACCTGGGTCTGGGCGAAGAAGTTGCTCATCAACAGGTCGTGCATGCTGCCGGTGCCGTCCGCAGTCGGCAGGTCATCGACGGGTTGGGAGAAGCCCAGGAAGTCGGCCGGGATCAGCCGGGTGCCCTGGTGCAGCAGTTGGTAGAACGCGTGCTGGCCATTGGTTCCCGGCTCGCCCCAATAGATTTCGCCGGTATCGGTGCTGACCGGTGTGCCGTCGGCGCGGGCTGACTTGCCGTTGGATTCCATGGTGAGCTGCTGCAGGTAGGCGGCGAAGCGATTCAGATCGTTGGAGTAGGGCAGCACCGCGCGGGACTGCGCGCCGAAGAAGTTGGAGTACCACACCCCGATCAGGCCCAGCAGGGCCGGCGCATTGGATTCCAAAGGCGCGGTGCGGAAGTGCTCGTCGACGATATGGAAACCGGACAGGAACTCCGCGAAGCGCTCCCGGCCGATAACCGCCATCACCGACAGGCCGATCGCCGAGTCCACCGAGTAGCGACCGCCGACCCAGTCCCAGAACCCGAACATGTTCGCGGTGTCAATGCCGAACTCCTCGACCAGCACCGCGTTGGTGGAGACCGCAACGAAATGCTTGGACACCGCCGCGTCGCCCAGGGCATCGGTGAGCCAGCGGCGGGCCGCAGTCGCGTTGGTCAACGTCTCCAGGGTCGAGAACGTCTTGGAAGCGACGACGAACAGTGTGGTGGCCGGATCCAGGCCGGCCAGTTTCGCGGTCAGGTCGGCCGGGTCGACGTTGGAGACGAACCGTGCCGAGATGCCGCCGTCGGCGTAGTGGCGCAACGCCCGGTCCACCATCACCGGACCCAGATCCGAGCCGCCGATACCGATATTGACCACGGTCTCGATCCGCTTGCCCGTGGCACCGGTCCATTCGCCGCCGCGCAACCGGTCGGTGAAATCGCCCATCGCGTCGAGCACGGCGTGCACGTCGGCCACGACATCCTGGCCGTCGACGTGTAGATCGGCGGTGCGCGGCAGCCGCAGCGCGGTGTGCAGCACCGCCCGGTCCTCGGACGTGTTGATGTGCACCCCGGCGAACATCGCGTCGCGCCGGTCCTCCAGGCCGGCCGTCCTGGCTAGGTCGACCAGCAGGCGCACGGTCTCGGAGGTGATCCGGTGCTTGCTGTAGTCGATGTAGAGATCACCGACGGTGACGGTGAACCGTGTGCCGCGGCCGGGATCGTCGGCGAAGAACTCGCGTAGGTGGGTGTCGCCGATCTGCTGCTGATGCTTGCGCAACGCGTTCCAGGCCGGCGTGGTGGAGATGTCCGTGCTCTGGGGAACGGGGCTCATACTCCGACATTAGCGGCGGGTCGCCGTCGCCGGTGCGGCGCCGGGCGCGGCGCCTTAGTGGCCGAGCCGGCCGCGGCCGAGCCGCAGCAACAGCATCGCCAGGTCCTTGCCGTCCTGGCCGAGCTCGCTGTAGCGCTCGAGTACCTTCATCTCGCGGCTGTGCACCAGGCGGGTGCCGCCGGACGCCATCCGGGCCTTACCGATCTCCTGCGAGATCTCGGTGCGGCGCTTCACCGCGGCCAGGATCTCGGCGTCGAGCCGGTCGATCTCATGGCGCAGCTCGTCAATGTCGGGCAGCTGTTGGGGTTGGGCAGACATGATCAAAACTCCAGGTTCTCGCTGTTGGTGGTTTCTGGTCCCATCGGCGATCCGGCCTCACACAACAGACGAGCCCCGGGTCGGCGAAGCGGACCGCGGGGCTTGGCGTTGCAGCTAAACCACGGGCTCCGCTGGGGAGTGCCCATAAAAAGTGGGGGAGCAAAATCGACGCTGCATGTCGAGCACGAACCGAGTCTGCCACTAAGGGTCGTGCCAGCGCAAAGAGTGTCGTCCGGCGGCGGTACGTTGGGTTGCGATATGACAGTGCACGCGACTCCGCAGACCGATCACCTCCTCGACGGGCTCAACCCGCAGCAGCGCCGGGCCGTGCTGCATGAGGGCTCCCCGCTGCTGATCGTGGCCGGGGCCGGCTCGGGAAAGACTGCGGTGCTCACCCGGCGTATCGCCTATCTGCTGGCCGCCCGCGACGTCGGAGTGGGGCAGATCCTGGCGATCACCTTCACCAACAAGGCCGCCGCGGAGATGCGCGAGCGGGTGTCGAGTCTGGTCGGGCCCCGGGCCCGGGTGATGTGGGTGTCGACGTTCCACTCCACCTGCGTGCGGATCCTGCGTAACCAGGCCTCGGTCGTTCCGGGGCTGAACTCGAACTTCTCGATCTATGACGCCGACGATTCGCGGCGGCTGCTGTTGATGATCGGCCGCGACATGGGCCTGGACGTCAAGCGGCACTCGCCCCGGTTGCTGGCCAATGCGATCTCCAACCTGAAGAACGAACTGATCGACCCGGACCGGGCGCTGGCCGACCTCACCGAGAGCTCCGATGACCTGAGCCGGGTGGTGGCTTCGGTCTACGCGGAGTATCAGCGCCGGCTGCGGTCGGCCAACGCGCTGGACTTCGACGACCTGATCGGTGAGACGGTCGCGATTCTGCAGGCCTTTCCGGAGATCGCCCAGCACTACCGGCGCCGATTCCGGCACATCCTGGTCGACGAGTATCAGGACACCAACCATGCCCAGTACATGCTTGTGCGCGAGCTCGCGGGGCACGGACCGCAGGCCGGCGCGGGCGGCGACGACCTGCCGCCGGCGGAACTGTGCGTGGTCGGTGATGCCGATCAGTCGATCTACGCCTTCCGGGGCGCCACCATCCGCAACATCGAGGATTTCGAGCGCGACTACCCCGACGCGACCACCATCCTGTTGGAGCAGAACTACCGCTCCACGCAGAACATCCTCTCGGCGGCCAACGCGGTGATCGCCTACAACTCCGGGCGCCGGGAGAAGCGACTGTGGACCGACGCCGGTGACGGCGAGCTGATCGTCGGCTACGTCGCCGACAACGAACACGACGAGGCGCGGTTCGTCGCTCAGGAGATCGATGAGCTGACCGATGCGGGCGCGGTCAACTACAGCGACGTCGCGGTGTTCTACCGCACCAACAACGCGTCGCGGTCGCTGGAAGAGGTGTTCATCCGCAGCGGTATCCCGTACAAAGTCGTTGGCGGCGTGCGCTTCTACGAACGCAAAGAGATCCGCGACATCATCGCCTACCTGCGAGTGCTCGACAATCCCGGCGACGCGGTGAGCCTGCGGCGCATCCTCAACACCCCGCGCCGCGGTATCGGCGACCGTGCCGAGGCCTGCGTGTCGGTGCATGCGGAGAACACCGGCACGGGGTTCGCCGCGGCGCTGGCTGCTGCCGCAGAGGGCGGCGTGCCGATGCTCAACAGCCGTTCGCAGAACGCGATCGCCGCCTTCGTGGCGATGCTGGAGGAGTTGCGGGCGCATCTGAACACCGGCGACGACGACCTCGGTGGCCTGGTGGAGCTGGTGCTGGACCGCACCGGCTACCGCGCCGAGCTGGAGGCTTCGACCGATCCGCAGGATCTGGCCCGTCTGGACAACATCAACGAGCTCGTCAGTGTCGCACACGAGTTCAGCATCGACCGGGCCAACGCACTCGCTGACCAAGACGGCGGCCTCGATGAGGAGGATGTACCTGATGTCGGGGTGCTGGCGGCGTTTCTGGAGCGGGTCTCGCTGATCGCCGATACCGACGAGATCCCCGAGCACGGGTCGGGCATGGTCACCCTGATGACGCTGCACACCGCCAAAGGGCTGGAGTTCCCAGTGGTGTTCGTCGTCGGCTGGGAGGACGGCATGTTCCCGCACATGCGCTCGCTGGGGGATGCCCGCGAGCTGTCCGAGGAACGGCGGCTGGCCTACGTCGGCCTGACCCGAGCACGGCAACGGCTGTATCTGAGCCGGGCCAAGGTGCGTTCGTCATGGGGACAGCCGATGTTGAACCCGGAGTCGCGATTCCTACGGGAGATCCCGCAGCAGCTCATCGATTGGCGCCGGACCGACGTCACCGCCTCACCGAGCGCTCCGGTCAGCGGCGCGGGCCGGTTCGGGACCCCCAGACCGGCACCGAGCCGATCGGGCAGCCGGCCGTTACTGGTGTTGGCGCCGGGGGATCGGGTCACCCATGACAAGTACGGCCTGGGGCGGGTGGAGGAAGTCTCCGGGGTCGGCGAGTCGGCGATGTCGCTGATCGACTTCGGCAGTTCCGGGCGGGTCAAGCTGATGCACAACCATGCGCCGGTGACCAAGCTCTAACTGCCGAAGTTTTGAGTCGGCAGTCCCGCTAACTGCCGGGTTTGAGTCGGCAGTCCAGCTTCGCCTCTCCTGCGTCGAGGCTCGCTAACTGCCGGGTTTGAGTCGGCAGTCCAGCTTCGCCTCTCCTGCGTCGAGGCTCGCTAACTGCCGAAGAGCCAGCGCCTGGTAGCCGGGTGCAGTGCTGTGGCTACGGTGGCGATCTGGATGACCGGGATGACGTGCACGATCCCCGGCACGCGGGCCCCCGCCAGGAACAGACTGCCGTAAGTCAGCAGGGCGACCACCGCTCCGACCGCGATCAGGTAGCGGCTGACTGGCCGCCGCAGCAGCAGCATGATCACGCCGGACACCGTGGTCCCGGCGAACACCAGACTCAAGAAACCCACCGCGACACAGAACAGCCGGTCGGTATGCCACCAGCTGGCGATCAGATCGGTGGAGACCACCGAGGTGGCCCAACAGCCGATCAGGGCGAGCACGCAGGCACTGATCGCGACGCCGGCTGACGGGAACTGCGCCGGCAATGCCGCGGGGCTGGGCTGGATGGCCGGCGGTATCCGGCCCGAGCCGGTGACGATCGGGATGGCGCCGGTGGGTGCCCGGCGGATGATGCGGCTGGGAGGACTCGCCGGATCGGTCCCGGAGGGTCTGGAGGAACTGGCGCCGGTCGGTGGCTGGTGGCGGTCGCTCACCATTCCAGGCTAGCGGCGCCGGCAAGCGCGATGGAGCCGGGCGCTGGCGCACCACCCGCTTGCGGGGGACAGGCCGGCGCCGTCGTATCAGGCGAAATTGATCCCGCGCTTGGCGAGCCAGGAAGTCGGGTCGATCCGGTTGGTGCCGTTCTGCAGCACCTCGAAGTGCAGGTGCGGACCGGTCGAGTAGCCGCGATTGCCCATCTCGGCGATCTGGTCGCCCGCCATCACCCGCTCACCCACGCTGACCAGCGACCGGTTGATGTGGCCGTAGAGCGTCACGGTTCCGTCGGAGTGGCGCAGCTTGACCAGCATGCCGTAACCCGCACTGGGGCCCGACTCGATCACCACACCGTCAGAGGCCGCCAGGATCGGGGTGCCAATGGCGTTGGCGATGTCGATTCCGGCGTGCAGCACGCCCCAGCGGTAGCCGAAGTTCGAGGTGAACGCGCCCTGGGTGGGGGCGACGAACAACGGGCGCTGCAGCCGGGCTTCACGCTCGGCGCGCTCCTGAGCGAACGCCATGCCCTTGGCCAGCTCCTCGTTGTGCACGACGACGCTGGCCGCAGCCTTCACCGTGATCATCTGCAAGCCGTGGCTGGACGTCGTGGTGCCGTTGTTTAGCGCGGTCTTGCTGGCCGCCAGCACGGCCGGTCGGGCAACGGTCTCGTCGGACTGGTGGGTGGCGGCGTGCGCGGCGGCAGCGGCCGCACCGGCGGCCATCGCCGCGATCATCACGCGACTCTTGACAGCACTGGCGGGCTGGCTGCGGTGCTTACCGCGGCGCGGGGGCAGCTGGGCCGCCCCGTGCGGACGGTAGTAGCTGTCCGAATAGCCGCCGCGGGGGAACGCCAACTGCAGAACCGGCATGTTGTCGGTGTCGGTCATGTCGTCGAGCTCAGGGGCCAGCAATACGTCCGACGCCTCGTCGAACACGTCTTCGCTGAAGTCGTCCTCGGGCCAGCCGAACTCGTTGAACGGGATGATGTCGGTGACCTCGGTGGGACTGGGTGCCGACGGGCGGATCGCAACTGCCGTAGCGCCGTTTCGACGTCGAGGGAGAGCCCCACCGGAAACCGGACGCATCGGTGCACCGTGCTGCATCAGCCTGGAAGTTCCTCTGGTCGTGATCAGAACGTTATAAAGACCTGGACTTGGTGACGGTAACCACTCCCGCTGGGGCGTGGCAAGCTATCGCCCGAATCCCGGCGTTAATGTGAAACGAATCACGTTTTTCTGGCGGTGAGATGTGCCACAGCAGTGGTACGCGAGGAGGGAACCCCGGCGCAGGCTCGATACAGTGCCTCGGGAGCGAAATCTCTCACAATCCGACAGTGCCGGCCTTCCGGCTACCCGTAATAAGACAGTGAGCCCATGGATCTTTTCGAGTATCAGGCGAAGGAGCTGTTCGCCAAGCACAACGTGCCCACCACTCCTGGTCGAGTAACCACCTCGGCTGAGGACGCCAAGGCCATCGCCACCGAGATCGGTCGACCGGTCATGGTCAAGGCCCAGGTCAAGGCCGGCGGCCGCGGTAAGGCCGGTGGCGTCAAGTACGCCGCCACCCCGGACGACGCGCTGACCCACGCGCAGAACATTCTCGGCCTGGACATCAAGGGTCACATCGTCAAGAAGCTGCTGGTGGCCGAGGCGAGCGACATCGCCGAGGAGTACTACATCTCCTTCCTGCTCGACCGCTCCAACCGCACCTACCTGGCCATGTGCTCGGTCGAGGGCGGCATGGAGATCGAAGAGGTCGCCGCGACGAAGCCGGAGCGGCTGGCCAAGGTGCCGGTGGACGCCGTCAAGGGTGTCGACCTGGCGTTCGCTCGCTCGATTGCCGAGCAGGGCCATCTGCCGGCCGAGGTGCTCGACGCCGCCGCGGTGACCATCCAGAAGCTGTGGGAGGTCTTCGTCGCCGAAGACGCCACCCTGGTGGAGGTCAACCCGCTGGTTCGCACCCCCGACGACCAGATCCTGGCGCTGGACGGCAAGGTCACCCTGGACGGCAACGCCGAGTTCCGTCAGCCCGGCCACGCCGAGTTCGCCGACTTGGACGCGACCGACCCGCTGGAGATCAAGGCCAAAGAGCACGACCTGAACTACGTCAAGCTCGATGGTGAGGTCGGCATCATCGGTAACGGCGCCGGCCTGGTCATGTCGACGCTGGACGTCACCGCCTACGCCGGTGAGAAGCACGGCGGCGTGAAGCCGGCCAACTTCCTCGACATCGGCGGCGGGGCCTCCGCCGAGGTGATGGCCGCCGGCCTGGACGTCATCCTGGGTGACAAGCAGGTCAAGAGCGTGTTCGTCAACGTGTTCGGCGGGATCACCGCCTGCGACGCGGTGGCCAACGGCATCGTGTCGGCGTTGGGGATCCTCGGTGACGCCGCGACCAAGCCGCTGGTGGTGCGCCTCGACGGCAACAACGTCGAGGAGGGCCGGGCGATCCTGGCCGAGGCAAACCACCCGCTGGTGACCGTCGTCGCCACCATGGACGAGGCCGCCGACAAGGCCGCCGAACTGGCTTTCGCAGCCGGAAAGGACGCTTAAGTCATGTCGATCTTCGTCAACAAGGACAGCAAGGTCATCGTCCAGGGCATCACCGGTGCCGAGGCGACCAAGCACACCGCGCGGATGCTCGCGGCCGGCACCCAGATCGTCGGCGGCGTCAACGCCCGCAAGGCCGGCACCACGGTGGCGCACAAGGATAAGGATGGCGCCGACGTCGAGCTGCCGGTGTTCGGCAGCGTCGCCGAGGCCATGAAGGAGACCGGCGCGGACGTGTCGATCGCTTTCGTGCCGCCGGCCTTCTCCAAGGACGCCATGATCGAGGCCATCGACGCCGAGATCCCGCTGCTGGTCGTCATCACCGAGGGCATCCCGGTGCAGGACAGCGCCTACGCGTGGGCCTACAACGTGGACAAGGGTGAGAAGACCCGGATCATCGGGCCCAACTGCCCCGGCATCATCACCCCGGGTGAATGCCTGGTCGGCATCACCCCGGCCAACATCTCGGGCACCGGCCCGATCGGTCTGGTGTCGAAGTCGGGCACCCTGACCTACCAGATGATGTACGAGCTGCGGGACTTCGGTTTCTC
>NZ_JRMM01000072.1:0-21716 GCF_000972905.1 Mycobacterium sp. UM_Kg27 | reverse complement strand
TGTATAAGAGACAGCCGTGGTGCCCGTCCAACATCGAGTTCATCCGGCGTATCAACGGTCTCGATGACCTCGCGCAGGTGCACGACATCGTGTTCGACGCGCAGTATCTGGTGCTGGGTCTGGGCGACATCTACCTCGGAGCGCCGGTGGCTACCCCGCTGGATCCCAGACACCGGCTGGTGACCACCAAGTACAACCCCGCCCGCACCTGGACCCCGGAGAACGCCGTCGGGATCGGCGGCGCCTACCTGTGTATCTACGGTATCGAGGGGCCCGGCGGTTACCAGTTCGTCGGACGCACCACCCAGGTGTGGAACCACCGGCACGCCACGGCAGGGCTGTTCGATCCCGAAACCCCTTGGCTGCTGCGCTACTTCGACCGCATCAGCTTCTACCCGGTGCGGGCCGAGGAGCTGCTGGAGTTGCGCGCCGACATGGCGGCCGGGCGTGGCCGGGTAGAGATCGCCGACGGTGAGTTCGCACTGGCGGACTACCGCCGATTTCTGGCCGACAACACCGAGAGCATCGCCGGATTCCGCGACCAACAGGTCGCCGCGTTCAACGCGGAGCGCAATGCGTGGCACGACGCCGGCGAAATCGCCCGTGCTTAGACCAATTTGAGCGAGTCGTCGCGGCGCAACACGAAGAAGTAGGGCCGCGGCGAGCCCCGCAGGTCCATCGCGCCGATCACCGCGTCATCAGAGAGCCGGCGGAATACATCGTTGACCGGTGCTTGGTCGTAGAGCATCGTGGCGCTGTCGACTCCGCGGAACCGGGTGGTGCGGAGCCGAGCCCGGGGCGAACGGGTCCGCAGCAGCGGCTGCAACGCGTTGATCTGACCGAGGAATGAGCGGTTCTTCAGGGCCGGCAGCTTCGTGGCGAGTCCCAGAACGCTGAACGCCAGCACCGGGTTGAACGCCCACAGTGCGGCCCCGTCGCGGGTGGGGAACAACAGCGGATGGACCGTCTCGGCATCGATGAACTGCTTGCCCCACCAACCGGTGGCCGCCAGCAGCCCATCCAGCGGGTGGCCGGTCGTCAGCTCGGACCCATGCCAGGTGCCGACCATGAAATCGGGGTCGACGGCCTCGGCGGCGTCGAAGATCTCGCAGGCCTCGGCAGTGGACGTCGGTACGTGCGAAAACAAGTCCTGGACAGCCATGCCCAACACCGTACTTGACAGATGTCAACTGCGAAATCTCAGAGCACCACCGTCTCGTTGCCCACCCGGATCACCCGGTCCTGGCAGTGCCATTGCACCGCACGCGACAACACCGCCCGCTCCACGTCGGCACCCAACCGCACCAGATCGGTGACGCTGTGGGTGTGGTCCACCCGCACGACGTCCTGTTCGATGATCGGACCCTCGTCGAGCACCTCGGTGACGTAGTGCGCGGTGGCGCCGATCAGTTTCACGCCGCGCTCCCGAGCTCGCTGATAGGGCGCAGCGCCGATGAACGCCGGCAGGAACGAATGGTGGATGTTGATCAGCGGACAGCCCACCGCCTCAATGAAGTCGCCGGTGATGATCTGCATGTAGCGGGCCAGCACCACCAGGTCCACGTTGCCGCAGAGCAACTGCAGCTGACGCTGTTCGGCCTCGGCACGGATGTCGCGGGTCGCGGGGACATGGAAGAACGGCACCCCGAACGGGCGTACCTGCTCTGCGAGCTCCGGGTGGTTGGAGATCACCATCGCCACGTTCATCTCCAGCTCGCCGCGGCGGTTGCGCCACAACAGATCCAGCAGGCAATGGTCGGTCTTGGATGCCATGATCGCCACCCGCTTGGGCTTGGCGGCCTCGGTGAACCGGTAGTCCATCGAGAACCGTTGGGCCACCGTGGCGCCGAACCGCTCCTGGAGCCCGTCCAGGGCCGCCGGCAGGCCGGGCAGGTGAAAGATCGCCCGCTGCACAAAGGTCCCGTCTTCGGGAGCGGTCGAGTGCTGATCGAGCGAGATGATGTTCGCGCCGGCGTCGGCCAGGAAGGCGCTGACCGCGGCGATGATCCCGTGGCTGTCTCGGCAGTTCAGCAGCAGTCGGCCGATATCGGTGGTCGCCTGGGCGCCGGACTGTTGCGGATAGCGCTGCTGAGCCTGCCCTGGCGTCGCGGTGCCCCCGTGGCCCCCAGAACCGTTCGTCATGGCCGCCCTTCGTCGATCTCCGACTTCAACGGGTCAGGCTACCGGGGGAGTGGACGAGAATCCGACACACCGGGCGACTAACACAGTCACACGCGTAACACAGGGCACACTAGTAACAACAACTATGCCTGGAGGGTGCTGCCGTGTACCGAGTGTTCGAAGCCCTTGATGAACTGGGCTCCATCGTCGAAGAGGCCCGTGGCGTGCCGATGACGGCAGGCTGCGTGGTACCCCGCGGTGACGTCCTGGAACTGATCGACGACATCCGCGACGCCATCCCCGGAGAACTGGACGACGCTCAAGACGTCCTTGACGCCCGCGACTCGGTCCTCAACGAGGCCAAGGAGCACGCGGAATCGATGGTCAGCTCGGCTACGGCCGAAGCCGACTCGCTGGTCAGCCATGCGCGCGCGGAAGCCGACCGGTTGCTGGCCGACGCCAAGGGGCAGGCTGACCGGATGGTGGCCGAGGCCCGCGGACACAGCGAGCGGATGCTCGGCGAAGCCCGCGAGGAAGCGGCCCGGCTCAGCGCAACCGCCAAGCGCGAGTTCGAGACCGCCACCAGCCGCGCCCAGGCGGAATGCGATCGGCTGGTCGAGAACGGCAACGCCGCCTACGAGAAGGCCGTGCAGGAAGGCATCAAGGAACAGCAGCGGCTGGTTTCGCAGAACGAGGTGGTGACCTCGGCCCGTGCCGAATCCACCCGGCTGATCGATTCGGCGCACGCCGAGGCCGACCGGATGCGCGGCGAATGCGACATCTACGTCGACGCCAAGCTGGCCGAATTCGAGGACTTCCTCAACGGCACGCTGCGTTCGATCAACCGTGGTCGTCACCAACTGCGTACCGCCGCGGGCACTCACGACTACGCGACTCGCTGACCCGAGAACGCCAAGTAACGCGCTGCGTAGAATCGCGGCATGGCGAGGCACCCTGGCGCAGGTATGAAGGCAGCACGGCGGCAGCTGCCTGCGCCGTTCGTGGTCGATGTCTCCCGGTTGGGACGGCGCCCCGGTGCATTGATGCCGCTGCAGGAGCAGCGGATCAGCCCCACCCGCATCGGGCTGGATCTGGTGGCGATTCCTGCGGATGGCGCAGTCGATCTGGATCTGCGGGTGGAGTCGGTCTCGGAGGGGGTTCTGGTCAGTGGCGTGGTCTCAGCGCGCACCACGGGCGAGTGCGCGCGGTGCCTGCAGCCGCTGACCGGCGATGTCGAGGTCGAGTTGACTGAGTTGTACGCCTACCCCGACAGCACCACCGACGCCACCACCGACGACGACGAAATGGGCCGGGTCGTCGATGACGCGGTGGACCTCGAACAGGCCATCGTCGACGCGGTCGGCCTGGCTCTGCCGCTGTCCCCGCTCTGCGTCCCGGACTGTCCGGGACTGTGCCCCGACTGCGGGGTGGTGCTGTCCAGCGCCGAGCCCGGCCATCACCACGACAAGATCGATCCGCGCTGGGCGAAACTGGCCGGAATGCTGGAACCGCAGGACGGCGGCGGGCCGAGCGATGACGGTGAGCGGTGAGCCGTCCCCGGCAAGCGGTGCTGGATGCACTCGGCGTCGACCTCGCCGACGACCTGCTCACGCTGGCCGTCACGCACCGCAGTTACGCCTACGAGCACGGTGGCCTGCCCACCAATGAGCGCTTGGAGTTCCTGGGCGATGCGGTGCTCGGACTGATCATCACCGACGAGCTGTTCCACCGCCATCCCGACCGGCCCGAAGGAGATCTGGCCAAGCTGCGCTCCAGCGTGGTCAACACCTCTGCTCTGGCCGATGTGGCGCGCCGCCTGACCGAGGACGGGCTAGGGGCTCATCTGCTGCTCGGCCGGGGCGAGGAGAACACAGGCGGCGCCGACAAATCCAGCATCCTGGCCGACGGCATGGAGTCTTTGCTGGGGGCGGTGTACCTCCAGCACGGAATCGACACCGCCCGCGAGGTGATCCTGCGCCTGTTCGGTCCGCTGCTCGATACCGCGGCCACCCTGGGTGCCGGTCTGGATTGGAAGACCAGCCTGCAGGAACTGACCGCCGCGCGCGGCCTGGGCGTACCGTCCTATCAGGTCACCTCCACCGGACCCGATCACGACCGCGAGTTCACCGCGGCCGCTGTCATATCGGACACCGCGTACGGCACCGGCGTCGGGCGCACCAAGAAGGAAGCCGAGCAGAAGGCCGCGGCCGCGGCCTGGCAGGCCTTGGACGGTGCGGTCAACGACCCACAGCAGGCCTGAGAATGCCCGAACTTCCCGAGGTCGAGGTGGTTCGGCGTGGCCTGAACGCGCACCTGGTCGGGCGCACGATCACCGGGGTGCGGGTGCACCATCCACGGGCGGTGCGCCGCCACGAGGCCGGTCCCGCCGATCTGACCGGCCGGCTGCTGGGCGCCCGGATCACCGGCACCGACCGGCGGGGCAAATACCTGTGGCTGCTGCTGAGCGGTGCGGCGGCCGACGAGGCCCTGGTGGTGCACCTGGGTATGAGCGGTCAGATGCTGCTGGGGGAGCTGCCCGACACCAGGCACCTGCGGATCGCCGCCGTGCTCGACGACGGGACGAAAGTCAGCTTCGTCGACCAGCGCACCTTCGGCGGGTGGCAGCTCACCGATCTGGTCGCGGTGGACGGCAGTGTGTTGCCGGTACCGGTCGCCCACCTCGCCCGCGACCCGCTGGACCCGCGCTTTGATGCCGAATCGGTGGTTGAAGTGCTGCGGCGCAAGCACTCCGAGATCAAACGCCAACTTCTCGACCAGACCGTGGTGTCGGGAATCGGCAACATCTACGCCGACGAAGCACTGTGGCGAGCTGGGATTCGCGGCACCCGAACGGCCGACCGACTGTCCCGGCCGCGGCTGCGGGCACTGCTGGCTGCCGCGGCAGAGGTGATGAACGACGCGCTCGCCGCCGGCGGCACCTCGTTCGACTCGCTGTACGTCAACGTCAACGGTGAATCCGGCTACTTCAGCCGGTCACTGGACGCCTACGGCCGTGAAGACGAGCCGTGCCGGCGTTGCGGGACTCCGATTCGCCGGGCGAAGTTCATGAATCGATCGTCGTACTTCTGCCCGAACTGCCAACGCTGACACGGGAAGTCGATCGGGGTCACTCGAAGATGTCACGATAGACCCGGCCCGGAGGCAGATTCGGATCGACGAACCACTCGCGACCGAATGCGACGCCGGCCACTTGCGGGGGAAGGCGCATCAGCACCGCGAACAGACGTGCCGCGGCCGCGCTCGCGCCGATCTGAGAGCGATGCGCGGCGAAGGCATCCCGCTTCTGCCGGGCGAACCGAAACACATTGATGCGGTGCGTGATGCTGGATGCCGGTGCGTAGGCGGTGCGTACCACCTCACGTCCGTAAGGCGCCGGCAGATGCAGTAGGCGAGCGCCATGCTCGACCCGGGTCAGCATCTCGCGGGGCATCGTCGCCTCGAGCACACGCGGCGTCGCGGCGATCTGCGCAGCCCGCTTACCGACATGATGGACGCGCACGTGATCACGGTGGCCGTAGCCGCCATTGGACTGATAGCTCAGGAGCAGATCAGCGCCTTCGTCACGCAGGATGGCCGCCAGTCGCTGCGCCGCCTCCTCGATGTCGGCGCGGGCGAACCTGACTCGCCCCGGCGGATCGGGATAGAACTCCGCGCCGAACCCACTGTCGGCGTAGCCCAGACATTCGACTCGGTGTGCGCCGAGGGTCGTTGCGCTCGCGTGCAATTCGGCCAGCCGATCGTCGTCGCCGTCATTGACGCGGCCATCGGTCGCCACCACCACCACGACGCGATGCCCCCCGGCCGCCGCCCGCGCCAGAGTTCCCCCGGTCAGAATCGCCTCGTCGTCGGGATGGGCGTGGAATGCGACCACTGTCGCCATAAATATCGAGTATGCCCGCGGTGGCCCGCTGGGTCAGCGCCGCAGCTGCGCGACGCGCCGTCGAACGTCCTCGCCGGCCTTGATCAGTGAACCGCAGTCGAACGGCGGTTGGGGGTCGTACTCGATCAGGAGCTGAATGGCGCAGGCCGTTTCGGCGTCGGCCAGCAACTCGGCCAGCCGCAGCGCCATGTCGATGCCGCTGGAGACCCCTGCCGAAGTGACCAGCCGCTGCGGCAGATGCTCGACCACCCGTTGCTCCACGTAGCGGGCGCCCAGGTGTTCCAGCAGTTCGACGGCGCTCCAATGGGTGGTCGCGGTCAGCCCGTCCAACAGCCCGGCGGCGGCCAGCAGCAGGGAGCCGGTGCACACCGAGGCGGTGAACCTGGTGTGGGTGTGCGTCGTGCGCACCCAGTAGAGCAACTCCGTGTCGTCGAGCAAGACCCGCGTCCCGACACCGCCGGGGACGACCACGACCTCCGGTGCGGTCAGCTCGTCGAATCGGGCATCGCAGACGATTCCGAGCATCCCGTTATCGCTGCGGACCTCGCCGCGGCGGTGCCCGACGAAAATCACCTCGACGTCCGGGAGCCGTTGCAGCACCTCGTATGGCCCGATGGCGTCCAGAGCGGTGAATCGCGGGAAGAGCGGGATCGCTACCTGCACGGATGTCCCCTCGGCTGTTCGGCGAATGGTGTTGCGGGGAAAGCCCGACAATAACGTGAAGCGGCGCAAAAGAATTCGTTTCGACGGGATACGCAGCGCTTCTTGCAGATGCGGAATGAGAAACTTAGCGGGTCACCGCCGTCGGCCTAGCGCAGGTTCGGCGCCGTCACGGCTGCAAAGATGTCCCCATGACGGATTTATGGGTGGAGCGCACCGGGACCCGCCGCTATACCGGACGCAGTTCGCGGGGCGCGCAGGTGCTGATCGGCAGTGAGGACGTCGCCGGCGTCTTCACCCCCGGGGAGTTGCTCAAGATCGCGTTGGCGGCATGCAGCGGAATGTCCAGTGACGCCCCGCTGGCCCGCCGGCTCGGCGACGACTACCAGGCCACCATCGAAGTCTCCGGCCCCGCCGATCGGGAGCAGGAGCGCTATCCGCTGCTGGAAGAAGTCCTGAAGCTGGACCTCTCGGGTCTGGACGATGCGGAGCGGGATCGGCTGCTGACCGTCGTGTACCGGGCGATCGATCAGGTCTGCACGGTGGGCCGCACACTGAGATCCGGTACTGAGGTGCGCCTTGCGATCGACTCCGGTGACCGGTCCTGACGTCCGCCTGTCCGCCTGGGTGCACGGCCACGTCCAGGGCGTCGGCTTTCGGTGGTGGACGCGTTCGCGGGCACTGGAGCTGGGCCTGACGGGCTACGCCGCCAACCGGCCCGGCGGCCGCGTACACGTCGTCGCTCAGGGCCCCCGCGCGGACTGCCAGCGTCTGCTGGAGCTGCTGCAGGGTGGCACCACGCCGGGCCGGGTGGACACCGTCGTCGTCGACTGGACGGACGTCGGGGACCCGATCGACGGATTCGCCGAACGCTAGACCGGTAGTCTCACACCCCGTGCACCTCAAGAGTCTGACGCTGAAGGGCTTCAAGTCCTTCGCCGCGCCGACGACTCTGCGCTTCGAACCGGGCATCACCGCGGTGGTCGGACCCAACGGTTCGGGCAAGTCCAACGTGGTCGACGCGCTGGCCTGGGTGATGGGGGAACACAGCGCCAAGACCCTGCGCGGCGGCAAGATGGAAGACGTCATCTTCGCCGGTACCTCCTCGCGCGCCCCGCTCGGTCGCGCCGAGGTCACCGTCACCATCGACAACTCCGACAACGCGCTACCGATCGAGTACGCCGAGGTCTCGATCACCCGGCGGATGTTCCGCGACGGCGCCAGCGAGTACGAGATCAACGGTGCCAGCTGCCGGCTGATGGACGTCCAGGAACTGCTCAGCGACTCCGGCATCGGCCGTGAGATGCACGTCATCGTGGGTCAGGGCCGGCTGGCGCAGATCCTGGAGTCTCGCCCCGAGGACCGCCGGGCCTTCATCGAAGAGGCCGCCGGGGTGCTCAAGCACCGCAAGCGCAAAGAAAAGGCGGTCCGCAAGCTGGACGCGATGGCGGCCAACCTGGCCCGCCTGACCGACCTGACCACGGAGTTGCGCCGCCAGCTCAAACCGCTGGGCCGCCAAGCCGAGGTCGCCCGGCGTGCGGCCACCATCCAAGCCGACCTGCGCGACGCCAAGCTGCGGCTGACCGCAGACGACCTGGTGTCGCGGCAGGCCGAGTTCGCCGGAACCACCGACGCCGAGGCCACGCTGCGCCGCGAGCACGACCAGATCACCGAGCGTCTGGCGGTGGCTGCCGACGAACTGACCGCCCACGAGTCCGCGGTCGCCAGCTTGACCCAGCGCGCCGAGGGTGCCCAGCAGACCTGGTTCTCGCTGTCCGCGCTGGCCGAGCGGGTCAGCGCCACCGTGCGTATCGCCACCGAACGCGCACACCATCTCGACGACGAGCCGATCACCACCGCCGGCGTCGACCCCGACGCGTTGGAGGCCGAGGCCGAGCAGGTGGCCGCGGCCGAGCAGCAGCTGCTGGCCGAACTGGCCGAGGCAGGCATCCGGCTGGAGGCGGCCCGCGCCGAGTTGGCCGAACGGGAGCGCCGCAGCACCGAGGCGGAGAAGGCGCATCTGGCTGCCGTTCGTGCCGAAGCCGACCGGCGTGAGGGCCTGGCCCGGTTGACCGGTCAGGTGGAGACGATTCGGGCTCGCGTCGAGTCGATCGACACTCACGTCGGGCAACTGTCGACGCGTATCGAGGAGGCCGCCGGGCGGGCTCAGGCCGCCCAGGCGGAGTTCGAGACGGTTCAGGGCCGGGTCTCCGAGCTCGATCAGGGCGAAGTCGGTTTGGACGAGCACCACGAGCGGACCGTGGCCACCTTGCAGCTGGCAGATGAGCGGGTCGCCGAACTGCAGGCCGCCGAACGCGCCGCCGAGCGCCAGGTCGCTTCGCTGCACGCTCGTATCGAGGCGTTGTCGATGGGGCTGGAACGCCGGGACGGCGCCGCCTGGCTCACGGCGAACCACACTGGCCCCGGGCTGTTCGGGTCGATCGCGAAGCTGGTCAAGGTCCGCGCCGGGTACGAGGCGGCACTGGCCGCGGTGCTCGGATCTGCCGCCGATGCGCTGGCCGCGGAGGACGCCGGCGCGGCCCGCTCGGCGCTGCACGCGCTCAAGACCGCTGACGGCGGGCGGGCGGCGATCGTGCTGGGGGACTGGCCACTGCCGGCCACCGGACAGCGCGCAGAACTGCCGGACGGAGCGCTGTGGGCAGTGGAGCTGATCGAGGCCCCCGAGAAGTTGCGCGGTGCGCTGACGGCCATGCTGTCGGCGGTGGTGGTGGTCGACGACCTGCCCAAGGCGCTGGAGCTGGTGGCCGCACGCCCCGGGGTGCGCGCGGTGACGCTAGACGGTGATCTGGTCGGTGCGGGCTGGGTCAGCGGTGGATCGGATCGCAAGCCGTCCACCCTGGAGATCAACAGCGAGATCGACAAGGCCCGCGCTGAACTGGCCGCCGCCGAGACACAGGTTGGCGAACTCGGCGCGGCTCTCGCCGGAGCGCTGGCCGAGCAGTCCGCGCGCCGGGACGCCGCCGAGCAGGCACTGGCCGCCCTCAACGAGTCCGACGCCGCTATCGCTGCCACCCACGAGCAGCTGGGCCGGCTGGGGCAAGAGGCGCGCGCCGCCGAGACCGAGTGGCGCCGCCGGCTGCGTGAGCGTGACGAGCTCGAGGCCGGCCGGGCGCAGACCGTCACCGAGCTGAGCGAGCTGGAAACCCGGCTGCGTAACGCCGAAGAAGATCAGCCGACGGCCGCCGTCGAGCCGGTGGATCGCCAGCAGATCGCGGCCGCAGCGGAGGCGGCGCGCAGCGTCGAGGTGGAGGCCAGGCTGGCGGTGCGTACCGCCGAGGAACGCGCCAATGCGGTACGCGGCAAGGCGGATTCGCTGCGTCGGGCGGCTGCGGCTGAACGCGAGGCGCGGGTCCGCGCCGAGCAGGCCCGCGCCGCGCGCGCACGCGCGGCGACGACGGCCGCAGCGGTGGCCGATGCCGGCAGTGCGCTGGCCCAGCGCCTGCAGCATGTGGTGATCGCGGCAGCGCGGATCCGTGACGGGCTGGCCAGTGAACGTCAGCAGCGGGCCGCCGCGATGGTCGCCGTCCGTGACGAGGTGAACTCCCTGAGCACCCGGCTGACCGCACTCACCGAGGCACTGCACCGCGACGAAGTCGCCAAGGCGCAGGCCGCGTTGCGCATCGAACAACTCGAGCAGACCGTGCTCGAGCAGTTCGGCATGAGTTCGGCAGATCTGATCGCCGAGTATGGACCGGATGTCGCGCTGCCACCGACCGAACTGGAGATGGCCGAGTACGAGCAGGCCCGGGACCGCGGCGAACTGGTGATGGCTCCCGCCCCGATGCCCTTCGACCGCGCCACCCAGGAGCGCCGGGCCAAACGCGCCGAACGCGAACTGGCCGAACTGGGCCGGGTCAACCCCCTGGCGCTTGAGGAGTTCGCGGCGCTCGAGGAGCGCTACAACTTCTTGTCCACCCAGCTCGAGGACGTCAAGGCGGCCCGCAAGGACCTCCTCGATGTGGTCTCCGACGTTGACGCGCGCATCCTGCAGGTCTTCACCGACGCCTACGCCGACGTGGAGCGCGAGTTCACCGAGGTGTTCGCGGCGCTGTTCCCCGGAGGCGAAGGCCGCCTGCTGCTGACCGACCCCAGCGACATGCTGACCACCGGGGTTGACGTCGAGGCCCGTCCGCCCGGCAAGAAGGTCAAGCGACTGTCGCTGCTGTCCGGCGGGGAGAAGTCCCTGACGGCCATCGCCATGCTGGTGGCGATCTTCCGGGCCCGCCCGTCGCCGTTCTACATCATGGACGAGGTCGAGGCCGCGCTCGACGACACCAACCTGCGCCGGCTGCTGGCGCTGTTCGAGATGCTGCGGGCCCGCTCCCAGCTCATCGTGATCACCCACCAGAAGCCGACGATGGAAGTCGCCGACGCGCTGTACGGGGTGACCATGCAAGGTGACGGGATCACCGCGGTGATCTCCCAACGCATCCGGGGCGAAGAGCTCGTTTCCAGCCCGGGCTAGCCTGTCCGCCTCGGCCCGCCAAGACCCTGAAACAATGGCGCGGTGTCTGAAGGTCTCTGGATCGCCCTAGCGGTCGCTGCCGCGCTCGTCGTCATCGCCGCACTGGTCTTCGGCTTGGTGCGCCACCGCCGGCGGCGTATCAGCCTGTCCGCGCCGCAACGCGAGAGTCTGGACCGTTCCGGCGGCTACACCGCCTCCTCGGGTATCACCTTCAGTCGCACGGACACAGCGGAGCCGCCAGCCCCCATCATCGGCGACGATGCGACTGTTCCTCGTGATGCGCCCCGGCGCACCATCACCGACATAGAACTGCCCGAAGCGCCGCCCGAAGTCCCTTCCGCCGAGCCCCAGGCACCGCCGGCGCCAGCGGCCGTCGAGCCGGACATCGAGCCGGTTGAAGGCCGGATGGAGCGGCTGCGCGGGCGGTTGGCCAAGTCGCAGAACGCATTGGGCCGCGGCATGCTCGGGCTGCTGGGCGGCGGAGACCTCGACGATGACTCCTGGCAGGACGTCGAGGACACCCTGCTGGTGGCCGACCTGGGCCCGGTGGTCACCGAATCGGTGGTGAATCAATTGCGCGGACGCCTGGCCGGCGGCCAGGTGCGCACCGAGGCCGAGGCGCGCGCGGTGCTGCGCGACGTGCTCATAAGCGAGCTGCAGCCCGGTCTGCAGCGTTCCATTCGGGCCCTGCCGCACGACGATCACCCGTCGGTGTTGTTGGTGGTCGGGGTTAACGGCACCGGCAAGACGACCACCGTCGGCAAACTGGCCCGCGTACTGGTGGCCGATGGCCGCCGAGTGGTGCTGGGGGCGGCCGACACGTTCCGGGCCGCCGCCGCCGACCAGCTGCAGACCTGGGCGGCGCGGGTGGGCGCTGAGGTGGTGCGCGGCGCCGAAGGCGCGGACCCGGCCTCGGTGGCGTTCGACGCTGTCGACAAGGGCATCGCCGACGGCGTCGATGTGGTGGTGATCGACACCGCGGGACGGCTGCACACCAAGACCGGTCTGATGGATGAGCTCGGCAAGGTCAAGCGGGTGGTGGAGCGCCGCGCCGCCGTCGACGAGGTGCTGCTGGTCCTGGACGCCACCATCGGGCAGAACGGCCTGGCCCAGGCCCGGGTGTTCGCCGACGTCGTCGATATCACCGGGGTGGTGCTGACCAAGCTGGATGGAACCGCCAAAGGGGGGATCGTGTTCCGGGTGCAGCAGGAGCTGGGGGTACCGGTCAAGCTGGTGGGGCTGGGGGAGGGGCCCGATGATCTGGCCCCCTTCGAGCCGGGCGCGTTCGTCGACGCGCTGCTCGGTTGAGCGCTCCGGCCTTGATCGTGACCGTCTTGTGACCTCGGCTCGGCCATAAGGTAATTTTTGCCTGTGATCCCCTCAGCGTTTGGCGCGGTCGCGCGCTGTCTCACCCCCCTCCTTGCCGTTGCGGCCCTGGCCGGCGCGGGCGTCGCCCAGGCCGACGGTGACAACCCGCTGGGCGGCATGCCCTTCTATGTCGACCCCATCTCCAAGGCGATGCATGCCTCCAACGCACAGCCGGACAGCGCCGAGCTGGCGCGGGTGGCCAACACCCCTCAGGCGTACTGGCTGGACCAGGCGTTCGGGGTGGGATCTGTCGGCTCCACGGTGGCCCGGCACACCGGCGCGGCCGCCGCGGCCGGTGCAATGCCGGTGCTGGTGCTCTACGCCATCCCGCACCGTGACTGCGGCAGCTACGCCGCGGGCGGATTCTCCTCCGGCTCGTCCTACCGGGCCTGGATCGACAGCGTCGCCGACGGGATCGGCGGCAACCCGGCCGCGATCGTCCTCGAGCCCGACGCGCTCGCAATGGCCGACTGCCTCTCCGGTGATGCACGTCAGGAGCGCTTCGACCTGATCAGCTACGCCGTCGACACGCTGGGCCGCAACCCGGCCACGGCCGTCTACGTCGATGCCGGGCACTCGCGATGGGTGAGCGCCGGAGAGATGGCCAACCGGCTCAACCAGGCCGGTGTGGGGCGTGCGCGCGGTTTCGCCCTGAACTCCACGAACTACTTCACCACCGAAGAGGAAATCGGCTACGGCGAAGAGATCTCGGGGATGACCGGCGGCGCGCACTACGTCATCGACACCTCCCGTAACGGTGCCGGCCCGGCCGAAGGCGATCCCTTCTACTGGTGCAACCCCAGTGGACGGGCGCTGGGCACGCCGCCGACCGCCAACACCGCCGGGCAGCACGCCGACGCCTACCTGTGGGTCAAGCGGGTCGGGGAGTCCGACGGCAGCTGCGGCTCCGGCGAACCCGCCGCGGGACATTTCGTCAGCGAGTACGCCATCAACCTGGCGCGCAACGCGGGCTGACCGGGCAGAACTAGCGTCCGGTCGCGAAGTAGTAGTACTTCGATGGCCTTCTCGACCCGGCTTCGCGAACAGCAGTCCCACGGCAACGACTTCGAATAGTCGGTCGAGGCCGGACTACAGTGGCGGCATCGGCTAGAGGGGAGTCTTCCCATGATCGAGCTGCTGCCGGACATGCCGCAGGGAGTGACCGGAATTCGTGTTTCGGGGCGCCTGCGCGGCGACGAACTGCGTGAGATCAAGCCCTCGCTGCACGACCTGCTGCGCGACGGCGGCGATGTCAGGATCGTGGAGGTCATCGACTCCGACTACGAGGGATTCGGGCCCGGCGGGCTGCTCGAGGACATCAAGCTCGGTCTCGGCGCCGTACTGCCGCATCACTCGGCGTTCAAACGCATCGCGATCGTCTCCGACAAGGAGTGGGTTGCCCACGTCCTGCATGCGCTGGAGTGGATGATCCCCGGCGAGCTCAAGGTGTTCGGTCTCGATGACGTCGAACGTGCCAAGGAATGGGCCGCCGGCTGAGCGGCGGGTGACCGTCGACGGCAACGCCCCGGTCGTATGGTCAAGCGGTGACGATCAGCTATGACGAGACGCTGCGCGAACGGATCCGGACGCATCTGGGCGGGCACGCCCGCCGGACCGTGACCGACCCGTCGAAGCGGCACGCGGCGGTCGCGGTGGTGATCGTGGACTCCGAAGTCGGCGAAGACCGGGCCGACCCCGCGCCGGTGGACGACTGGATCGCCGGTCGGCCCATGCCCGAGGCTGGTCTTGACGGTCGCATGGTCGACGTATCCGGGGGTGCTGCATTCCTCTTGTGTCGCAGAGCCTCTCGACTCACCTCGCATGCCGCGCAGTGGGCGCTGCCCGGTGGCCGCCTGGATCCCGGTGAAACCGCGGTCGACGCGGCACTGCGCGAGCTGGACGAGGAGGTCGGCATCAGGCTGCCCGACTCCGCCGTGCTGGGTCTGCTCGACGACTATCCGACCCGCTCGGGATACGTCATCAGCCCGGTGGTGATCTGGGGCGGGGGGCGGCTCGATCTCCGTCCCGCGCCGGCCGAGGTGGTGGCGGTCTACCGCGTAGGGCTACATCAGCTGCAGCGCGATGACTCGCCGCGATTCGTCAGCATTCCCCAGAGTCCCCGTCCGGTCGTGCAGATCCCGCTGGGCAATGACCTCATCCACGCGCCGACCGGGGCGGTGCTGTTACAACTGCGATGGTTGTGCCTGGAAGGCCGAGGCGACCGGGTCGACGAGTTGGAGCAACCGGTATTCGCCTGGAAATAGGTTCCGGCGCAGGCGCCGGGCCCTAGGCTGCGCTGCATGATCAAAGACCGTGCGGCAGTGGTCGCGGGCAGTATCCGGCTGGCGTCGGGTATCTCGTTTCTGGTCGATCCGCTGCGGGCGAACCGGCTGTGGGGAGAGCCGGATGATCCGGGGCCGTCCGCGCGCCTACTGCTTCGGTCGATGGGCTACCGCGATGCTCTGATCGGGGGGCTGTTGCTGTACGCGGCGGCGTGTGGCCGGGACACCCGCGGCTGGTTTCTGGCGTCCGGTGGTGCTGACGCGGCCGACCTGCTGGGCGGGATGAGCGTGCACGCCGACCTCAAGCGCGGCCAGCAGATCATCGGCCTCGGTGGAGCGATCGTCGGCATCGGCGTCGGGCTCTGGGGTGCCACGCGCCGACCCGCTACGGCACACCCCTAGATGGTGCCGGGCGTCCGCTTTGGTGCTGAGATTGCGCCCAGGGCTGTACATTCCGCGGTATCCGCGACCCTGGACGCAATCTCAACCTCGGGGACGAAAACTACTTCGGTGGCATCCGAATGCCGCCGTCCACGCGGACGACCTCGGCGTTCATGTAGGAGTTGGTGAGCAGTTCCACCACCATCGACGCCAGCTCCTCGGGCTTGCCGAGCCGGTGCGGGAACAGTACGGACTCACCGAGCTTGGCCTTGAAGGCCTCCGAGGCCTCGCCCTCGCCGTAAATCGGGGTGTCGATGAGACCGGGGGCCACGGTGTTGACACGGATGCCCGCCGCTGACAGGTCCCGGGCGACCGGCAGGGTCAGGCCCACGACGCCGCCCTTCGACGACGAGTAAGCGGCCTGGCCGATCTGGCCGTCAAAAGCCGCAACACTGGTCATGTTGACGATTGCGCCCCGCTCGCCGGTGTCGGTGAACTCGTTGCGGCTCATCGCGGTGGCCGCGATCCGGATGCAGTCGAAGGTGCCGACCAGGTTGATGGCGAGAACCTTCTTGTAGGCGTCGAGGTTGTGCGCCGACTCGAACTCGCCGTCCTTGCCGATGGTGCGCTGAGCCCAGCCGATACCGGCCGAGTTCACCAGCGCCCGCAGGGGACCCAGGTCGGTCGCGGTGTTGACCGCGTCGATGATCTGCTCGGTGCTGGTCACGTCGACGGACACGAACACGCCGCCGATCTCGTGGGCCAGCGCCTCGCCCTTGTCCGCCTGCAGGTCGGCGACGACGACCCGTGCGCCCCTGTCGGCCAACTGGCGGGCAGTGGCCGCGCCGATTCCTGATGCGCCACCGGTGACGATCGCGCTTGCTCCATTAATATCCACGAATGACACCCTACTTGGACGGTGTTCCGCGCTACGATTCGGGAAGCCGAAAGGCCGATTTTTTATCATGCCCCAATAAGCACAGTTATGTCAATCTGGCTGGCTTTCTACCGAACTACTGACTAAAACTGTTGCGGGTGATCTAATTTCGGGTGGGGTTCCGCGTTCCGCGGTGCGTTGAAGGGCATTTCAAGGGGTTTCCATGGCTGGTGTCGTCGCGATGACCGGTCCGCAGGGGGGGCGTTCGCTCCGCCGTGGTCGCGTAGTTCTCGCTGTCGTAAGCGCTCTCGCCGTCTTCGCCGGCATGGCAGGGCTTGTCACGGCGTCGCCGTTGTCCGCCCGGTCGTCGGCCGCTGTGTCACAGGACGTAACGCTGACCGCGGGTGACATCGGGTTCGTCATGGGCGGCAGCGGGATTCCGCTGCCGTCGGATGGCTACGTCAACGCTGCCAACCTGCTGTACCTGCAGTCGCATGGCTTTACCGGAACCGCGGAATCGCTCTTCACCCCCCAGCTGTACTTTCCGGGCAACATCTCGATGGTCCAGGGCGCCCAGATCCTCGCTGAGGCAATCAACAAGGAGATCGCCACCGGGCAGGTGAACGCCGACAACCCGGTGTATGTGTTCGGCTACTCGCAGAGTTCGGCAATGTCGTCGATGACGATGGAACAGCTTCGCCAAGAGGGCGTAGCGCCCGAGGATGTTCATTTCGTGCTCGTGGGGAATTCCGCGAACCCGAACGGCGGTCTGCTCCAGCTGCTGAACTTCTGGGGCGGGGACCTTACCTTCTGGAACGGGATGACTCTTGGGCATCCGACCCCGGACTACTTCACCACCGATGTCTATACGATGGAATATGACGGTTACGCCGACTTTCCCCGTTACCCGCTGAACCTGATATCGTCACTCAATGCCGTCGTCGGCATGTTCTCTACACATATCGGCTATTTCGGAGTCGGTGCCGACGATATCGCCAACGCAATTCAGTTGGAGACCACCGGGGACAGTCTCACCAATTACTATGTGATCCCCGCTGATTCGCTGCCGTTGCTAGATCTGCTACGGGTGAATCCCGTCTGGGGGAACCCCCTGGCAGACCTGTTGGAACCGAGCTTGCGCATCCTGGTGAATTTGGGCTACGGCAGCTTGACCGAAGGCTGGAACCAGGGGCCGGCCAACGAGCTCACGTCGTTCAGTTTCGACCTGTTGCCGAGCAACATCAGCTGGGCCGAGGTCAACGCCGCTCTGAGTGGTGCCTGGTCGGAAGGTGTCCAGGCGGCATTTCGTGCCCTGCAGGACCCGGCGAATTACGTCTGGGGCTCGTTTATGGAGCAGGAACCGTTCTCGACGCTGTGGAACGCGGCCCAGCGCGTGTTTCTTGATATCCAGAACCCCACCCCGCTGTTCGGCGGCCTTTTCGGCGGTTCGGCGATGGCGACCGACGCCGGGGACCCGCCGGATTTCCTGAGCTCCCTCGGGTCCCTTTTTGACGGGAATCCTGATTTGTCCTGGATCGGCGATTTCTTCGGCCTCGACACGACTATCCCCGCCTAATTTCAGCTTCGGCCCGTTGGTTCGGGTTAGCCGTAGAAAGGTCAATCTCAATGAATCGTCGTCTACGCCGCAGTGCGGGTCGCAGCGCAACTGGTCGGATGAGTCGCGCGACAGGCGGTATCGCGGCGGCCTTGACGCTCGCCCTGGCGCCCATGGCGACACCTCCGTCGGCGCAGGCGGATTTCGACTTCTTCGACCCGGGAACCTGGTTCGACACGGCCGATGTCAACCCGGTCGGCGTCGATCTCGCAGACATCGGCATTGCCAGCTTCGACCCGGGGGGCGCCGACTTCGACCCGTTCGTACCCGCTGACTGGGCTCAGCTCTATCAGGACAGCTTCTATCTCCCGGTCCACGACGCCCTTGAGGGCTTCCTGCACAACGCCGGAAACCAGCTCCTGATCGACCTGATCAACACACCGTTCGTGCTCACGTTCGGCCGGTATCTGATCGGTGACGGCATTGACGGCTTCAACGGTGCCAACATTTCGTTGTTCGGGTGGCTCGGTCTGGGAAACCTTGGCGACGGCGGGTTCCTATTCGGTGACGGCGGCGACGGTGCGGCCGGCGTCGCCGGGGTCAACGGCGGCGTGGGCGGTGACGGCGGCGACGCCGGTTTGTTCGGCAACGGTGGTGCGGGCGGTCAGGGCGCCGCGGCCTACGTCGGTCCGGGCGGCGTGGTCATCGAGGCCGGTGCGGGTGGCCAAGGCGGTACCGGCGGAATGTGGTTCGGCGACGGTGGTGTCGGCGGACGTGGCGGTACCGGCTTCCATGACACCTTCGACGGCACGTCGTTGGTGACGCACGCCGGGGGTACCGGTGGGGCGGGGGGTGACGCCCTGGCCGGTTGGGGATTCGGCGGAACCGGTGGCCGCGGCGGCGCCGGCTGGGCCGGTGTCAACGGCCCCGATGTGACCGCTTTGAACGGCGGCGCCGGCGGTAACGGCGGCGTGGGCGGTAATGCCGGGTGGCTCTTGGGCTTCAGCGGTAACGGCGGCGCCGGTGGGGTCGGCGGAGTGGGGGCGGCCGGCGGCGTCGGCACCGCCAGCCAGCCCAACGGTGGTAACGGCGGTGACGGCGGTGACGGCGGCCGTGGTGGTGCTGCGGGCGCTGGCGTCGGCTGGCTCGGCGCGGTCGGCCAGGCCGGCGACGACGGTGACGGCGGCGCCGGTGGCGCGGGTGGCGCAGGTCTGACCAACCCGTTCGGCACCGGCGGTCACGGTGGCAACGGCGGCGCGGGAGGGGCCGGCGGGTTCGGTACGACCGGTGGGAACGGCGGTGCCGGGGGAGTCGGTGGTGCCGGCGGCAGCGGACGGGTCGGCGCCAATGGCGGTGACGGTGGAAACGGCGGTGCCGCGGCCGATCAGACCGGTAGTTCTGGTGGCCGCGGCGGTAACGGTGGTGCTGGCGGCAACGGTTCGCTCGGTGCCGGCGGCGACGGCGGCGACGGCGGCAACGGGGGTTCCGCCGGAAGTACCCCCGGCGGACTGGGCAAGCCCGGCGAGCCCAACGTCGACGGCACCGGTGGCGCCGGAGGCGTCGGCGGTGCGCCCGGCGTACGTCCCTAACACGGCCGCATAACCCGTCAGCGAACCCGGGTCCCGCGCCGATTTCCGCGCGCGAGGGCCCAGTCGGGCCTTTTCCTGCCGTCTTCCCGGCTCACCGCTGTGAGCAGGTGGTCACACATCTGCAACGGAGCGGCGCTAGAGCCGAAACAACTGTTGCGCATGGTTATGACCAGCCGGGTTCATCTGGCAACCGGCCGCGGCAGAGGAGGTTTGGTGCATGGATCAATTCCCGACGATGGGCGTACCCGACACCGGTGACACTGCCTGGATGCTGATCAGCGCCGCCCTGGTGCTGTTGATGACGCCAGGTCTGGCGTTCTTCTACGGCGGCATGGTCCGGGTCAAGAGTGTCTTGAACATGATCATGATGAGCATCAGCGCCATGGGTGTGGTGACCGTGCTCTGGGTGCTCTACGGTTTCTCACTCGCGTTCGGCGATGATGTCGGCAACGTGGCGGGAAACCCCACTGACTATTGGGGATTGAAGGGCCTCATCGGGGTCAACGCGGTCGCGGCCGATCCGGCGAGTGGTACGCCTGCGATCGAGATTCCGCTGGTCGGCACGGTGCCGGCGACCGTTTTCGTGGGATTCCAGATGATGTTCGCGATCATCACGGTCGCGTTGATCTCCGGAGCGGTCGCCGACCGGATGAAGTTCGGCAGTTGGTTGTTGTTCTCGGCCCTGTGGGTAAGCGTCGTGTATTTCCCGGTCGCCCACTGGGTCTTCGCATTCGATGACGGCACCGCCCCGCACGGCGGTTGGATCGCCAACAAACTTCATGCGATCGACTTTGCGGGCGGCACCGCGGTCCACATCAACGCGGGCATGGCTGCCCTGGTGCTGGCACTCATACTCGGCAAACGCCAAGGATGGCCCGCCCTTCCGATGCGGCCGCACAATCTGCCGTTGGTGATGCTTGGCGCCGGCCTGTTGTGGTTCGGGTGGTACGGATTCAACGCCGGATCGGCGGTGAGCGCCAACGGTGTTGCCGGCTCGACCTTCATCACCACGACCGTCGCGACAGCCGCTGCGATGCTGGGATGGTTGCTCGCCGAACGGATCCGCGACGGTCACGCCACTTCGCTGGGGGCAGCGTCGGGAATCGTGGCCGGTCTGGTGGCGATCACGCCGGCGTGTGCGTCGGTAGATGTTGTCGGCGCGCTGGTTGTGGGTGGGGTTGCCGGTGTCGCCTGCGCATTGGCGGTGGGCCTGAAATACCGCTTCGGATTTGATGATTCGCTGGATGTTGTGGGAGTGCACCTGGTCGGCGGTCTCGTCGGAACCCTGCTGGTGGGCCTGGTCGCGGCGCCCACCACAGCTGCTATCGACGGTGCGTCAGATGTGTCTCCCGGCCTGTTCTACGGCGGCGGTTTCGATCAGCTGTGGCGCCAGCTCATCGGTGCGTCCAGCGTCGCGTTGTACTCGGCTGTCGGAACGGCGATCTTGGCCTTGATCCTCAAATACACCATCGGGCTGCGGCTGGATGCCGAGGATGAGGCCTCGGGCATCGATGAGGCCGAGCACCTCCAAAGCGGCTACGACCTCGTGAGTACCCCCGGCAGTGCTGTTCTTGCTTACTCGGCTGAAGACAGGAGAGAACATGAAGTTGATCACCGCGATCGTGAAGCCGTTTACGTTGGAGGACATCAAGACTGGCTTGGAAGAGGCCGGAGTCTTGGGGATGACGGTCAGTGATGTCCAGGGATACGGGAGGCAGAAAGGCCACACCGAGGTCTATCGGGGTGCCGAGTACTCGATCGATTTCGTTCCCAAGGTGCGGATCGAGGTATTGGTCGATGACTTCACCGTGGACAAGATCGTCGAGATCATCGTGCGGGCGGCGCGTACCGGCAAGATCGGCGACGGCAAGGTCTGGGTCAGCGCGGTGGAGTCCGTGGTCCGGGTGCGCACGGGCGAACGCGGCGCCGACGCGGTATGAGTCTGTAGCGCGATCCGAGCCGATGTAGACGGTCATGAGCCGCAGGGGGGCGAGTTGCCCGGCAGCTGACTTGGCGGCTGTTCGAGCCACATTGCGGTGTGCGACATCCGCGCAATGGGACTCGGTCGCGCTGCGCACGGTGTGGCGTGAGGCGCACGAGTCCTGGCTGGTTACCAAGGCGACTGAGATCGGTGTTGTGCCCGGCAGCGGTTTTGCGCTAGTGGCTACCGGCTCGCTTGGCCGGCGTGAGTTGCTTCCGCACTCCGATCTGGACCTGCTGCTGGTGCACGACGACATGCCTGCCGATGTCGTGGGGCGAACGGCGGAACTGCTCTGGTATCCGTTGTGGGACGCCAATGTTCGCCTCGATCACAGCGTTCGCACGATTCCGCAGGCGCTGCGGGTCGCCACCTCCGATATCCTCGCCGCACTGGCGATGCTGGACGCCCGCCATATCGCCGGCGATGAGCGGTTGTCGGCAGGCCTGATCGCCAGCGTCCGCCAGCAATGGCGCCACGGCATCAGCACCCGTTACGGCTGTCTCTTATACACATCT
>NZ_JRMM01000071.1:0-21959 GCF_000972905.1 Mycobacterium sp. UM_Kg27 | reverse complement strand
GCGTCAGATGTGTATAAGAGACAGCATTCAGGTCGTCCTTGAACCAGAACTCCAGGTGGCGGAACGCGTAGTCGACGCCGCCCTGCACCAGGCAGGTGTGCCCGCTCCAGTCCAGCATCTGGACACCGCGCGGGGTCAGCGCATCCCAAATGGCTTGTTCGGTTTCGGGATAGGACGCCTGAATGCCGAGCAACAGGTAGCCGGCGAGCACGGCCAAGAAGTTGCCGTCGACGGACGGAATCGCCTCGACCACGTTGGTCATCGGCGCGTTGGCGTACGTGCCCACGACATTGAGTTCAGGCGCGTAGCTCGGTGCGAGCTCGGCGGCCGACAACGACGCCTGCCCGCCGGATGCCCAGCCCCAGAACGCGACCGGGCCGTGCGGGTCCAGCGATGTGCCGGGCAGCTGCTGTGCTGCGCGGGCCGCGTCGATCAGTGCCGTTCCCGCCGCAACCCGATTCAGGAACTGGGGCGACTGCGGCCCGTGGGTGCCCAGCCCGACCCCGTCGGTCACCACGATGGCGAAGCCGCGCGCCAGCAGCGTCGCGATGAAGCCCTCTTCGTAGTTGAAGGTCAGGTCGAACCCCTGTGAGAAGTGGATACCCTGGTCGAGCAGCCGCGACGGGGCGCACTGCTCGCCGACCCCGTACGGGCCGGTCGCGTAGGCGATCAGGGGACGCGGGCCGGTACCCGGCCAGGGCACGTCGGGTTCGATGTAGGCCCCGGTCACCGCGACCGGCTGCGCTTGAGCATCCGTACTGCGGTACATGATTCGCGTTCCGGTCCCGACAAAGGCACCCAGCTGACCAGACGGCTCCAGGACCAGTCGCAGCGGTTCAGTGCGAATCAGGGCGCCCGGCTTCCCGGCCGGAAGCGGTGCCGGCGGCGTGTAGAACGCTTCGTATTTGATGTCGTCGGCCATCGCCACCGGGCCGACCACCGTGGTGAGCGAACCGGCAGCCAGCGCCATCGCCGCCACGGCCGCTACTGTCCGGCGGCTGGATCGCCGACCGGCGGCCGGCGTGCTTGCCGAGGCGGCGGTGCTGCAGCCGGTGCGCGTCCGCCACCGATGGACCACCCTGGACAAGCCATCACGACTAATCGAAATCCTCATTGACTCTTCCTCTTTGGGACGCCGGGGACAGGCCGCACATCAGGACGCGCAAGATCACCGTGCGTCGGACGGTGATTCAGGAGGGAATGAAATGCCAGTCCCGGCCGGCAAGCAATAGGCTGCGCGGTAGCGATCACCGGTCACAAAGCTGTGAACAGCGGCATAGCGTTTGATAACAATTACCGCCACGACGAGTTGAAATTGATGCGGCCGTTAGTTTCCGACCCGGGCTCGTGCTGCCCCGCCGGCCGGCCCGCTAAGGAGCGCGCCCCCGCCGGGCAGCAGCGGACGCCGGGTCCGGAGTGTGTTTCCGATCACCATGTTTTTTTGACGCGACTGACGCCATCGGCACTGCTCAGCGCCCCGTTCAGCGGGGCGACCTGATTCCGGCCCTGTTGTCCGGCAACAAGTCCGCCGCGTTGTATCCGTGACAGCGCCAGACATCCGGTGTGCCACATAGTTTCTCCAAGGAGTCCCCCATGACCGTCGTCACCGAGCGGCCGGCCACCAGCGGCCAGACCATCGCGCACGTGCTCGCCACCGCTGACCGGGTTGCCGAGGAGCTGCGCGCGACCGCGGCCGAGCGTGACAAGGCGAACGCGACACCGCGCGCCGAGATCGAGCTGCTGCGCACCAACGACCTGCTTCAGATCCAGGAGCCGGTCGAATACGGCGGATCCGGACTGAACTTTGCCCAGTCCGCTCTTGTCACCAGGCGGATCGCCCGAGGCGACACCTCGATCGCCCACCTGCTCGGCTATCACTACGCCCAGACCCGAGTCGCCCAGCTGTTCGGCACGCCCGCGCAGGCCGACGCCCAGTCACGTCGAAACGCCGCCGAGAAGTTGTTCTGGGGCGGCATCCAAAACCCGCGCGGCAGTACAGGACTGGTCTTGACCCGCGACGGTGACGGCTTCCGGCTCAACGGCAGCCGGACCTTCGCCAGCGGCGCCAGCACGGGCGACCAACTCTCGGTCACCGCACTGCTGGACGGGTCACAGGTCTTCCTGTCCCTCGATGCCCGCGGGGGACGACAGGGTTTCACCTTCCTCGATGACTGGGACAACATCGGTCAACGCCTGACGGACTCCGGCGGGGTCCGGGTCGTCGATGCCCGCATCGAACATCACGAGGTGCTCGGTGAGGCACCGTTCATCGGGGGCACCCTCACTCCGTACCAGACGCTGATCACCCCGCACTGGCAGTTGGCCTTCGTCAACTTCTATGTCGGCACCGCCGAGGGCGCGCTCACCGAGGCGTTGGCGTGGACCAGGGCGAACGCCACCCCCTGGGAGTCCTCGGGCGTCGAGAGCGCCACCGACGACCCGTACATCCTGCAGACCGTCGGCGAGCTGGTCAGTCAGGTACGCGCCGCGGCACTGTTGGCCGACCGCGCCGGTGAGGCACTGCAGGCGGCCGTCAACATCGGTCCCGCACTGACCGAGGACCAGCGCGCCGAAGCCGCGATCGCCGTGTACGAGGCGAAGTATCTGTCCACCGAAGTCGGCTTGCAGGCCGCCAGCCGACTGTTCGAGATCCAGGGCGCCCGCGCCACCACCAGCGCCTACGGCTTCGATCGGCATTGGCGCAATCTGCGCACGCACACCTTGCATGACCCGGTCGCGTACAAGGCGCGTGAGGTCGGAGACTGGGTGCTCAACCACCGGCACCCCGAGTTCTCGCTCTACCGCTGATGGCGATCACACTGCACTGGTTCCTGCCCACCAACGGTGATTCCCGCAGCGATCTGAGTCTGGGAAACGCCGTCGGTGCCGCAGGCAGCCGCGTGAACCCTTACGGCGCCGACCGCGCCCCGGACCTGGACTACCTGCGTCTGGTCGCCGGAGCCGCGGAGCAGTTGGGGTTCACCGGGGCGCTGACCCCGACCAGCAGCTGGTGCGAGGACGCCTGGGTGTTCACCGCCGCGCTCAGCCAACTCACCAAGCGGTTCAAGTTCCTGGTGGCCTTCCGTCCGGGGCTGCAGGCGCCGACGCTGGCAGCCCAGGCGGCGGCGACCTTCCAGCGGGTTTCGGGGGGCCGGCTGCTGCTCAACGTCGTCACCGGCGGTGACGATGCTGAGCAGCGGCGGTTCGGCGACGACTTGGACAAGACCGCCCGCTATGCCCGTGCCGCCGAGTTTCTCACCGTCTTCCGGCAGCTGTGGACGGGAGATCCGGTCACGTTTCACGGCGATCACCTCTTCGTGGAAGATGCGACCATCGTGCCCGCGGCGACCTGGCCGGAGATCTATCTCGGCGGGTCCTCGGCCGCGGCGATCGACGTCGCCGCCGAGCACGCCGATGTCTACCTGACCTGGGGCGAACCACCAGACCAGGTCGCCGACAAGCTCGACGCGGTTCGCCGGCGGGTCAAGGACGTGGGTTCAGCCCGGGCGGCCGCCGGCGAGCTGCGGTTCGGAATCCGGCTGCATGTCATCAGCCGGCCCACCGCAGCCGAGGCGTGGGCCCAAGCCGACCGATTGCTGGCCGGACTCAGCCCAGAGCAGATCCAACGTGCCCAGCAGATCCAACAGAAGTCCGGGTCGGAGGGCCAGCGACGGATGACCGCGCTGCACGGTGGGCGGACCGACCAACTCGAAGTGTCGCCCAACCTATGGGCCGGTGTGGGCCTGGTCCGCGGCGGCGCCGGAACCGCACTGGTGGGTAGCCACGAGGAGGTCGCCGACCGCATCGAGGAGTACTACCACCTGGGGCTGGACGAGTTCGTCCTGTCCGGCTATCCGCACCTGGAGGAGTCCTTCTCGTTCGGGGAGGGCGTGGTGCCGATTCTGGCCGAACGGGGCCTGCTCGCGAACCCCGTCACCGCACTGACAACGTAAGGAAGACAAGGCAATGCCGACCCACGCCCCCACGCCGCTGAGCTTCGCCTATTGGGTTCCCAACGTCAGCGGTGGGCTGGTGACCTCGACGATTGAGCAACGCACCGACTGGAGCTACGACTACAACGTCGCCCTGGCCCGGATCGCCGAAGAAGCCGGCTTTGAGTACGCATTGACACAGGTCCGCTACACGGCGAGCTACAGCGCCGAATATCAGCACGAGTCCACCAGTTTCAGCCTGGCCCTGCTGCTGGCCACCGAGCGGCTCAAGGTGATCGCCGCGGTGCACCCGGGGATGTGGCAGCCGGGAGTGCTGGCGAAGTGGCTGGCGACCGCCGACCATCTGTCCAACGGGCGGGTGGCGGTCAACGTCGTCAGCGGCTGGCTCAAGGACGAGTTCACCAAGCTTGGCGAACCGTGGCTCGAGCACGACGAACGCTACCGGCGCAGTGCTGAATTCATCCAGGCGCTGCGGGAGATCTGGACCAAGGACCGGGCCAATCTGGCCGGCGACTTCTACCGGATCCGCGACTTCAAACTGCAGCCCAAGCCGCTTTCCTGGGAGGGCCGACCCCACCCGGAGATCTTCCAGGGCGGCAACTCCACCGCAGCCCGCAACAACGGCGGTCGCTATTCGGACTGGTACTTCTCCAACGGCAACGACTTCGACGGAGTCACCGCGCAGTTGGCCGACCTTCGTCGGGTCGCGGCCGATTCCGGTCGCGCCGAGCCGCCCCGCTTCGGTCTCAACGGCTTCGTCATTGTGCGCGACACCGAATCGGAGGCCAAAGAGGTGCTGCGAGAGATCATCGCCAAAGCCGACGTTCCCGCGGTCGAGGGTTTCGGTGCGGCGGTGCGCCAAGCCGGCGCGTCGACCGCAGACCAGCGGGGCATGTGGGCGAACTCCACCTTCGAAGACTTGGTGCAGTACAACGACGGCTTCCGCACCCAGTTGATCGGCACCGCCGAACAGGTTGCCGAGCGCATCGTCGCCTACCGGAAGCTGGGCGTGAATCTGATCTTGGCCGGGTTCCTGCACTTCCAGGAGGAAGTCGAGGCGTTCGGCCGGAACGTGCTGCCGCTGGTGCGCGAACTGGAAGCACATGCCGGGTTGGCGCCGGTACCTGAGCCGGCACTGCCGTGACGGCTGGCACCACGGTGCGACTCGGCAGCCACACCGAAGCCGTCGCGGCCGCAAAAACCTTCGCCGACGCGATACGCCCCGGCGGGGCCGACCGCGATCGGGCTGGGGGCGTTCCGCACACCGAACTCGCCGCGTTCGACCGCTCCGGCCTGCCGGCGATCACAGTTCCCGTCGCCGACGGCGGATCCGGCCTGGGACCGGTGACTCTGGCCGAGGTGATCAGCACGATCGCCGCCGCCGATCCGGCGCTGGCGCAGATTCCGCAGGGCCACTTCCTGGCGGTCGACATCTTGCGTCTGCTGGGTACTGCCGACCAGCGCCGGACACTGCTGGGCGCGGTGACCGAGGGTGGCCGCATCGCGCCGGTGCTGGCCGAACGCGGCGGCACCCACGCGCTCGACCTGAAGACCCGTCTGGTCGCCGATGGACCAAGCTGGCGCCTGGAGGGCGTCAAGTACTACAGCACCGGCGCCATCACCGCCCGCTGGTTGGCCGCCAGCGCACTGGACCCCGACGGCCGGTTGGTGCTGGCACTGGTCCAGCGCGACCGGGCAGGGGTCAGCATCGGCGAGGACTGGTCCGCGATGGGACAGCGCTCCACCGTCAGCGGCACAACAACTTTCGACGGGGTACGCGTCGATGCGGGTTTCGTCGTGCCGTACGGAACGGCGTTCAGCGAGCCGCAACTGCTCGGGGCGCGAGCGCAGCTGGTGCACGCGGCCATCGAAGCCGGGATCGCGCAGGGGGCGCTGGCCGATGCCGCAGAGTTCGTCCGGACTCGCAGCCGGCCGTTCTTCGAGGCGTACCGCGCCGACCATGCGCCGACCGCCGCCGAGGATCCCAACATCCGGTTGCGGTTCGGCCGGTTGGCCACCCGCAGCCGTGCCGCCGTGCAACTGCTGCGCTGGGCAGCTGACGTCCTCGAGGAGTTGGGCCTGGTCCCGGCCGGTCCCGACACCGCCGCACACGGGTCGATCGCGGTTGCCCAGGCCAAGGCGTTCGCCAGCGACGTGGCCGTCGACGTGGCCAACGAGCTGTTCGCGTTGACCGGGGCCAGCGGAACCGACCTCAAGCACGGATTGGATCGGCATTGGCGCAACGCTCGCACACACAGCGTGCACGATCCGGTCGACTGGAAGTACCACCACATCGGGGCATGGGAACTCGCCGCTGTTCGGCCGCCCAACCACGCCCAGATCTGACCCGCCGGGCAGCTCAGCCGAGAGTGTCACGGACCCGGGCGGTCACCGCCTCGAGCTGTTCGTCGGCGAATACCGGGGCACCCAGCTCAGGGTCGTCGATGGCTAGCCGTACCCAGCTGGCGCAGCCGGCATACTCGGGTCGGCGCGGCAGCCACACCGGTGCCGACAGCGGGAACACCTGGATCACCAGCGCCGTCAGCCGATGTTTGGGCCGGAAATCCAACCGATCCGCGCGCACCGATTCAGCGGTCCAGATGTGCAGGTCCGCAATGTCCTCGAGCGCCTCGGGCCGCTCTACGGGCAGCGCTGCAACGACTTTGGCCGCGGCCCGAACCAGCACCTGCTCCGCGGTGGAATCGGCGGCCGCCGGTGCGAGCAGATCGCGATGTTCGGGACGGACCCGTTCGGCGTGGCTGTGTACCGAGGTGGGAAACAGCAAGAACTCGTCGGCGCTGACGTCGAAACGCTTCTCGTGAATACCGCCTTTACGCAGCAGGATTCGTTGCCGGCCGGCCCGCAGCGCGGCAATGACAGCGCTCCACTCCTTCAATGCCATACCGTGCATTCCGCTCAGCGTAGCTGGGGCTACGGTGAACCGGTGAGTGACGACATTCTGCTGGTCAAGACACAGGACCGCATCCGCACCCTTACCCTCAACCGCCCGCAGGCCCGCAACGCGCTGTCCGGTGCGCTGCGTGCGGCCATCTTCAGCGCGCTGGCCGACGCCGACGCCGATGACGACGTCGACGTGCTGATCCTGACCGGCGCGGATCCGGTGTTCTGCGCCGGGTTGGACCTCAAGGAGTTCGGCGGATCCACTGCAGTGCCGGACATTTCCCCGCAGTGGCCCCCGATGACCAAACCGGTGATCGGTGCCATCAACGGTGCGGCAGTCACCGGCGGGCTCGAGTTGGCGCTGTACTGCGACGTCCTGATCGCCTCCGAGCAGGCCCGATTCGCCGACACCCACGCCCGGGTGGGCTTGCTGCCGTCCTGGGGCCTCAGTGTCCGACTCCCCCAGAAGGTAGGCGTGGGCTTGGCCCGCCGGATGAGCCTGACCGGCGATTACCTGTCGGCCGCCGACGCGCTGCGGGCCGGGTTGGTCACCGAAGTGGTGCCGCATGACGAGTTGCTGCCCGCTGCAAGTCGGGTGGCGGCCGCGATCGTCGGCAACAACCAAGCCGCGGTACGGGCGCTGCTGGCCTCCTATCACCGCATCGACGAGTCGCAGACCGCCACCGGACTCTGGATCGAGGCGATGGCGGCCAAGCAGTGGCTGAAAACCGTGACCGGCGCGGACGTCGCCGCCAACCGGGCGGCCGTACTGGAACGTGGGCGCGCCCAGGTGCAGTGACAAACACGTCCCGGACGGAGCTTGGGCACCGTCCGGGACGCGTTTGGCGAGGCGCACTGCTAGAAGTCGAGACCCAGGAACGCAGCGCCCGGGTCCAACAACGCCGAGGCGTCGAAGCCACCGAACAACCCGCTCAGGTCGACATCGCCGAACGGGGTGACGAATGTGTCGGTGACGGTGCTGTCGGCGCCGTCCAGACCGGGGATGGCCGAGTAGACGTTGGCGAAACCGCCACCGAGGTTCAGCACGCTGTACACCGAACCCAGCACCGGCAGGTCCGCTGCGTCGCCATCACCGGGCGTCACACCATCGATGACGAACTCGGTGGTGGTCAGGCCCAACAACTGGGTGACGGTCTCCTGCGCGTGCGCGGTGCCGAGCAGGTCCGTGCCGTCAAAGATGTTGAAGTCCTGCGAGGTGATCGGGAGCGGGAAGAAGGTGCCCCCGAGGTCGAGGCCGGGCGTGCCACCGCCGATGTTGAGGAACGGCAGCGCTCCGACCGTCTGGAAGACCGGCGCGAATCCCGGGGTGACGTCGGCCCCGGACCCGGTGAACGGGTCGAAGGTGGTGCCATCGATGGTGAAGGCGTCCTGGCCCACGGCGCTGTCACTCAGGGCGCCGAACGCCGCTCCCGGATCCAGGCTGATCCCGCTGGCCATGCCGCTGAAGATCGAGCTCAGATCCATGCTGCCGAACGGCGTCACCAACGTGTCGGTGATGGTGCCGTTCTCACCCGGGGTGGCGACGTAGACGTTCGCGAAACCGCCACCGAAGTTGAACGCGTCGTAGATCGTTCCCGCCGACGGCAGGCCGTCGCCGGTCTCCGATCCGTCGGTGACGACCAGCTGGGTGTTGGTCATGCCGAACAGGTCGGTCACGTCCACCGCGGTGTTGATAGTGCCGATCTGAGTGGCGTCGTCGCCGGTGCCGCTGAACACGGTGAAGTCCTGCGAGGCGAGCCCGTTTCCATGGGTGCTCGGGTCTCCCAGCGATGCGCCGCCGATACTCAGGAACGGCCCCGCACCACCGAGTGCGGCGATCGGGTTGAAGCCCTCCTGCGCGGATCCACCGGTTCCGGTGAACGGATCCAGCGTCAGACCGCCGATGGCGAACGCATCCTCGCCGCCGCCCGACGCTCCGGCCTGCAGCGCAGCGAAGGCGTCGCCCGGCTGCAGCGGGTCCGCCGCGTTGATGCCGGCGAACATCGAGCTCAGATCCATGTCTCCGAAAGGCGTCACGAATGTGTCGGTGACGGTGCCGTCCGCACCCGGGGTGGCGACGTAGACATTCGCGAACCCGCCACCGAAGTTGAACACGTCATAGACCGCGCCTGACGTGGGCAGATCCGCTGCCGTCTCGCCGGATGCCGCGTCGACGTCCGTGACGGTGAACTCGGTGTTGGTGAAGCCCGCAAGGTTTGTCACGACCACGCTGGAAGTGACGCTACCCAGGTTGGTCCCGTCGGCCCCGAACACCGCGAAGTCTTGCGGCGCGGTGGGCACCAGGCCTCCTGGGCTACCGCCGCCCAAGGTCAGCAGTGGCGCAGAGCCGGTCAGCGGATGCACCAGGGAGAATCCCTCCTGCGCCGAGGAGCCGGTTCCTGTGAACGGGTCGAACGTGAAGCCGCCGATCGTGAAGGCGTCGGCACCGGTGGCGCTCGGCGCGACAGCGTCGTCGCCGGGGCCCGCCACGGCGACCGCCGCCTGTAGGAACGCCGCAGTAAGCAGTCCGCCACCAGTGGCCAGACCTGCGACGATCAGTCGGTAGTGCATCATTCTGAGCTTCCCCATCTCTGTCGTTTTCCCAAGCCAGTGGGTTACACCGCCAGTGTCAGGCGTGTGCAACTGGTAACAACGCGCAGAACGCTACCCGCGAGTAACCTAGATGTATAGATCGTCTGTCTATGCTTTTTCTGCCAATCGGCTGGACAAATAGAATGCCCCGGCGGCAGTGGACCTTCGTCGCCGGCGGTCTCCTGCTCAGCGCAGGCGTGGGCGGTCTGGGCTAGCCGATCCGCCGAAGCACCCGGCACGGATTTCCGGCCGCGAGCACGCCGCCAGGCAAATCCCGGGTCACCACGCTGCCGGCCCCCACGACCGTGTCGGATCCGATCGACACACCGGGGCACACGATCACCCCCGCTGCCAGCCACACGTTGTCGCCCAGTGTGATCGGAGCGGCCGATTCCCAGCCCGACCGTCGCGCACCGATGTCATCCACCGGGTGCAATGCCGTCACCAGCTGGACGCGGGGGCCGACCGATACATGGTCCCCCAGGGTGATGGGCGCGCAGTCCAGAAAGACCGCGTCGTAGTTGATGAAACAGTTGGCGCCGATGCTGATGTATATCCCGTAGTCGCAACAGAATCGGGGCAAGATCTCCGAGTTCGCCCCGAACGATCCGAGCAGTTCGCCCAGCAGCTCACGGCGGGCGTCTTCGTCGTCTGCCCCGGTGGCGTTGAACGCCGCCACCACGCGCTGACATGCCCGCCGACCGGCGACGAGGTCCGGGTCGTCGGGCCGATACGGCGCCCCGCGCAGCATCCGTTCCCGCTGACCGCTCACGCAACCGATCCTACGGCCGTCCGGCCCGCACCCAGCGCCCGGAAAGCGCTCGCCACCCGACGAACAGCAACCGCAGCACCAGAGAAGCCGTCAGCCCCGACCAGATTCCGGCAAGCCCCCAGCCGACGGCCAACGACAGCCACACCAGCGGCAGGAAACCGACCAGCGCGCTGATCACCGTGGCGGTGCGCATGAATGCCGTGTCGCCCGCCCCCAACAACACGCCATCGAGGGCGAAAACAATTCCTGCAATGGGCAATTGGGCCACCAGAAACCACCACGGCACCCCGACCGCGGCCAGCACCGCATCATCGTTGGTGAACAATCCGGGCAGGACGCGCGCCCCGAGGGCCAGTAACCCTGCCAGCACGGAGGCAGCGGCCACGGAGAACAGCGTGACGCGGACGGCCACCGTCTTGGCGTGTCGGGCATCGGATGCACCCAGCGCCGCGCCCACCAAGGCCTGCGCGGCGATCGCCAGCGAATCAAGGGCCAACGCCAGGAAGTTGAACAGCTGCAACACGATCTGATGGGCAGCCAACGCTGCGGCCCCGAATCGCGCCGCGACCGCGGCGGCCGACAGAAAGCTGGCCTGGAATGCCAGCGATCGTGCGATGAGATCGCGTCCCATGACCAGTTGCGCCCGTAGCACGCCGCCATCAAGCTTGCATGACACCGGTTCGCGGTGCAGGGCCCGCAGGAACAACAGCGCAGCAATCCACTGGCCCGCACAGTTGGCCACCGCTGAGCCGGCCAGACCCCAGCACGGCATGCCCAGCCAGCCGAAGACCAGCAGCGGGCACAGCAGCGCCGAAACCGCAAAGCCCGCAATCACATAGCGCGGGGGTCTCGCCATGTCCTGCACACCGCGCAGCCATCCGTTTCCGGCCAGCGACACCAGAATCGCCGGTGCGCCAAGGATCGCAATTCGCAGCCACGGCAAGGCGGCCTGGGCGATCGCGTCACGCCCGGCGACAGCCGAGACCAGCGGCACCGCCGCGACCTGGATCACTACGACGATCAGCGCCCCCAGGCCAAGGGCCAGCCAGGTGGCCTGTACCCCCTCGGCGACCGCGGCGGGACGATCGCCGGCACCGAAGTGCCGCGACGATCGCGCCGTCGTTCCGTAGGACAGGAAGGTGGCCTGCGAGGCGACCAGACTCAGGATCATCCCGCCTATCGCCAGACCAGCCAGGCCCAGGGCACCGAGGCGGCCGACGACAGCGGTGTCGAACAACAGGTACAGCGGTTCGGCGGCCAACACCACCAGCGCGGGCAGGGCCAGTGCCGCGATCCGTTTGGTTCCGGCGCCGGATTCGTCAGCCAAGGCCGGCAACCAGGGCGGCAACCACGTCTGCCGCCGTGCCGCTGACCGTGTATCCGGCGGCCAGCCGGTGCCCGCCGCCGCCGAATGCCACAGCCACGGCACTCAGGTCCACCGCGGACTTGGCGCGCATCGACACCGCCCAGCATCCCGGCACGGTCTCCTTGAGCACGGCCGCCACCTCGGCTTGCGCGGCGGTGCGCACGATGTCGACGATGCTCTCCACCTCCTCGGGCCGCGCCGCAGTCCACTCGGCATGGTCGACCACCGCATAGACCAGCCCGCGCCCGCCCGCCGCGCCCGGCAGCAGTCGCGCACCGGACAGCACCCGCGACAGCATCGTCAGCCAGCTGAACGGGTGGGTGTCCATCACGGTCCGGGCGACCGCCGCATTGTCGACTCCGGCCTCCACCAGCCGCGCCGCCAGCCGATGCGCGCGGGGACTGGCCCACCGGAACGACCCGGTGTCGGTGATCAGCCCCGCATACAGGCAGTGCGCCACGTCCGCATCGATCGGCTCGCCCCAGGCATCGATCAGGTCAGCCACCATCATGGTGGTCGAATCCGCTGATGCGTCAACGAAATTGGCGGTGCCGAACAACTTATTGGACGCGTGATGGTCGATGACCAGCAGCTCCCGTCCCACGGCCAGCTGCCCCAACTCCCCGAGCCGATCCGCGCTCGAGACATCGACGGTCACCACCAGATCGACGTCGCGGCACATCACGTCGGCACCGACCAGCAACTCGCCACACGGCAACGACTGCAGCGACTGCGGCAACGCCGCGGGCCGGGCGAAACCGACCTCGACCGCCTTGCCGCGCCGTCG
This sequence comes from Mycobacterium sp. UM_Kg27, assembly GCF_000972905.1. Classification (NCBI taxonomy): domain Bacteria; kingdom Bacillati; phylum Actinomycetota; class Actinomycetes; order Mycobacteriales; family Mycobacteriaceae; genus Mycobacterium; species Mycobacterium sp. UM_Kg27. The sequence continues at coordinate 9,588 of NZ_JRMM01000071.1, read as the reverse complement.
CAGGACCGAGGCCAGCGCCAGCCCCGCACCGATGGTGTCGGCGTCGGGATGCACATGACAGATCACCGCCAGCGTGCTCGCACCCGCCAGCAGTTCCACGGCCCCGGCGGCGTCGACCCGCCGGCCCGTGGGCAGCGGGTCAGTCGCCCGACTGCTCACCGTCACCGCTGTCATCGGCACCTGCTTGTCCAGGTGCCTCGCGATACGGGTTGGGGTCTCCGACCGGCTGCTTGCCCTCCCGTATCCGGGCCAGGTCGGCGTCGGCGGCCTGCGCTGCGGCCAGCAATTCCGACATCCGATGGGCGGCATCGGGCACGGTGTCCCGCACGAACGTCAGGGTCGGGGTGAACCGAACCCCGGTGCCTGCGCCCACCTTGGAACGCAGCACCCCCTTGGCGCCCTCCAACGCGGCAGCGGCACCGCCGTAGTCGGGATCCTCGTCCAGGGACCGACCCAGCACCGTGTAGTACAGGGTCGCGTCATGTAAGTCAGCGGTCACCTTCGCGTCGGTGATCGTCACGCCGGCCAGCCGCGGATCCTTGATCTCATACTCGATCGCCGAGGCGACGATCGTGGAGATCCGCTTGGCCAGCCGGCGTGCCCGTGCCGGGTCAGCCACTACGTCCGCGCCTTCTCGACGAGCTCGTAGGCCTGGATGACATCGCCTTCCTTGATGTCGTTGTAGGTCAGCGTCAGACCACACTCGTAGCCGTCGCGGACCTCGGTGACATCGTCCTTCTCCCGCCGCAGCGAGGAGATAGTGACGGTCTCGGCGATCACCACGTTGTCACGCAGCAGCCGCGCCTTGGCGTTGCGACGCATAAGACCGGAGGTGACCAGACAGCCCGCGATGTTGCCCACCTTGGAGGAGCGGAACATGGCGCGAATCTCGGCCCGCCCCAGCTCCTTCTCCTCGTAGATCGGCTTGAGCATGCCCTTGAGCGCGCTTTCGATCTCTTCGATGGCCTGGTAGATGACCGAGTAGTACCGGATCTCCACACCTTCGCGGTTGGCCAGCTCGGTAGCCTTGCCCTCCGCCCGCACGTTGAACCCGATGATGATCGCGTCCGACGCCGATGCCAGGTTGACGTTGGTCTCGGTGATGCCACCGACACCGCGGTCGATGACCCGCAGCTGCACCTCGTCGTCGATCTGGATTCCCATCAAGGCCTCTTCCAGGGCCTCGACGGTACCGGCGTTGTCGCCCTTGAGGATCAGGTTCAGCTGGCTGGTTTCCTTCAGCGCCGAGTCCAGGTCCTCCAGCGAGATCCGCTTGCGCGAGCGCGCCGCCAGCGCATTGCGCTTACGCGCGCTGCGCTTGTCGGCGATCTGGCGAGCGATGCGGTCCTCGTCGACCACCAGCAGGTTGTCGCCGGCGCCCGGCACCGAGGTGAACCCGATGACCTGGACGGGCCGCGACGGCAACGCCTCGTCGACGTCGTCGCCGTGCTCGTCGACCATGCGCCGCACCCGGCCGTAGGCGTCGCCGGCGACGATCGAGTCGCCGACCCGCAGCGTTCCGCGCTGGATCAGCACGGTGGCCACCGGGCCGCGGCCGCGGTCGAGGTGAGCCTCGATCGCGACACCCTGAGCCTCCATGTCGGGGTTGGCCCGCAGGTCCAGGGCGGCGTCAGCGGTCAACAGCACCGCCTCCTCCAGGGCCGCGATGTTGGTGCCCTGCTTGGCGGAGATGTCGACGAACATGGTGTCGCCGCCGAAGTCCTCGGCAACCAGCCCGTACTCGGTGAGCTGCCCCCGGATCTTGGCCGGGTCGGCACCTTCTTTGTCGATCTTGTTGACCGCCACCACGATCGGTACGTCAGCGGCCTGGGCGTGGTTGATGGCCTCCACCGTCTGGGGCATCACACCGTCGTCGGCGGCCACCACCAGGATCGCGATGTCGGTGGCCTTGGCGCCACGGGCACGCATGGCGGTGAACGCCTCGTGACCGGGAGTGTCGATGAACGTGATCAGACGCTCGGAGCCGTCGAAGTCGACCGAGACCTGGTAGGCACCGATGTGCTGGGTGATGCCGCCGGCCTCGCCCTCGCGGACGTTGGCCTTGCGGATGGTGTCCAGCAGTCGGGTCTTGCCGTGGTCGACGTGACCCATGACGGTCACCACCGGCGGCCTGCTCTGTAGGTCGTCTTCGCCGCCCTCGTCCTCGCCGTAGGTCAGATCGAACGACTCCAGCAGCTCGCGGTCCTCGTCTTCGGGCGAGACCACCTGGACGACGAAGTTCATCTCGCTGCCCAGCAGCTCGAGCGTCTCGTCACCGACCGACTGGGTGGCGGTGACCATCTCACCGAGGTTGAACAGCGCCTGCACCAGGGCAGCCGGATTGGCGTCGATCTTCTCGGCGAAATCGCTCAGCGATGCGCCGCGGGCCAGCCGGATGGTCTCACCGTTGCCGTGCGGCAACCGCACACCACCGACGACCGGGGCCTGCATGTTCTCGTACTCGGCGCGTTTCGCCCGCTTCGACTTGCGGCCTCGCTTGGGTGCACCGCCGGGGCGGCCGAAGGCACCGGCCGCGCCACCGCGCTGGCCGGGACGACCGCCGCCGCCACCACCGCCGGGACGACCCCGAAAACCGCCGGCGCCGGCGCCTGCGGGGCCACCTCCGCCACCGGGACCGCCGGCCCCGCCGCCGCGGTAGTTACCACCGGGACCGCCACCGGGACCGCCCGGACGACCGCCGGGGGCACCCGGCCGGCCACCGCCGCCGGGACGCGGCGGACCGCCGGGACGCGCCGGACGACCCTGTGCGCCGAAGTTGCTGGAGCGTCCGGGCATGTTGCCCGGTGTCGCGCCGCCGCCGGGCCGCGGCATGCCGGGTCTGGGCGCTCCACCCGGGCGGGGCGCCTGCGGGTGCGGACGCGGGATGGCGCGCTCGACGGGCTGCGCCGAGGAGAACGGGTTGTTTCCGACGCGCGGGGTGCGGGCGCCGGGCTTGGGGCCCGGTGCTGCCGGCCGGGGGCCGGGCGCGGGCGGAGCCGCCGGGGAGGGTGCTGCAGCTGCCGGCGGCGGGGTCTCTGCCGCGGGCGCGGGCGGAGCCGCTGGAGCTGCCGGAGCTGCCGGCTTGGCGGCCGCGGGCGCGGCGGGCTTGGCGGCCTCACCGTCAGCCGCCGGGGCCGGTGCCGGCTTGGCCGGTCCCGGAGTCGCCGCCGGGGCCGGAGCGGCCTTGGCGGGCGCTGGGGCTGCGGCCGCTTCGGCCTTGGGCGCGGGCTTGCCGCCGCCGAAGGACTCGCGCAGGCGCCGCGCGACGGGGGCTTCCACGGTTGAGGATGCCGATTTTACGAATTCGCCCTGCTCGCTCAGGCGGGCGAGAACTTCCTTGCTGGTGACACCGAGTTCCTTGGCCAACTCGTGTACGCGGGCCTTTGCCACTACATCTCCTGTCTATGAGGCGACAGCGGTGGTGGGCCGCGCCTCGGGTTTAGCTATGACGCATGGTCATCGGGACTTCACGGTGTGCTCATGTTCTTCGCTACCTGTTCTGTTGCCCGGGGAGGTGAGCGGACCTTCGAATCCTTCGAAGCACTCCTCCACCCCGGATACATCCGGAGAACCGCTGATCCGCAGCGCGCGCACGAATGCCCGTCTTCGAATCGCCGCGTGCAGGCACTCCGATGCGGGATGCAACCACGCACCCCGCCCCGGCTGGTTGCCCGCGCGGTCAATAATCACGGCGCCGTTGCCGTTCTCCGTTGACACCGCGACCACCCGAAGCAATTCGACGGTCAACGCACGTTTCCGGCATCCGACACACGTGCGCACCGGTCCATCTGGGGAACGGTGCGTCCGCGAGGCGGTTGTCGAAGTCTCGCGCTGGATCACGGCTCAGTCTACCCATACAACGGCGATGACCCGAACCACCTGAATCCGGCGGCGCGCTGGTCGCGTTCCGCTCAGGCTTCGTGCGGCACGCCCTGGCCGGCCTCACGCTCAGCGCCATTGGCGCCGGGCTCCGGGACGTCGCTGCGGATATCGATGCGCCAGCCGGTGAGCCGGGCCGCCAACCGGGCGTTCTGGCCTTCCTTGCCGATGGCCAATGACAGCTGGAAGTCCGGCACCACCACGCGCGCGGCCCGGGCGGCCTGGTCGATCACGGTCACCGACACCACCTTGGCCGGTGACAACGCGTTGCCCACGAAGCGCGCCGGGTCCTCGTCGTAGTCGATGATGTCGATCTTCTCGCCGGCCAGTTCGCTCATCACGTTGCGCACCCGCTGGCCCATCGGGCCGATGCAGGCGCCCTTGGCGTTGAGTCCGGGAATCTGCGAGGCCACCGCGATCTTGGATCGGTGGCCTGCCTCGCGGGCGACCGCGACGATCTCCACCGATCCGTCGGCGATCTCGGGGACCTCCAAGGCGAACAGCTTGCGCACCAGGTTTGGGTGGGTCCGCGACAGCTCGATCCGCGGTTCGCGCAGGCCCCGAGTCACACCGATCACGTAGCAGCGCAGCCGGTCGCCGTGCTCATAGGCCTCACCGGGTGCCTGTTCTGCGGGGCGGATGACACCGTCGAAGCCCTTGGCCTCGGTACCGAGTCGCACCACGATGACACCGCGCGCGTTCTCCCGGGCGTCGCGCTGGACGACTCCGGCGACGATGTCGCCCTCCCGCGCCGAGAATTCGCCGTAGGCCTTCTCGTTTTCGGCGTCCCGCAGCCGCTGCAGGATCACCTGACGGGCCGTGGTCGCCGCGATACGCCCGAAACCCTCGGGAGTGTCGTCGTATTCGCTGATCACGTTGCCGTCGTCATCGGTCTCGCGTGCCATCACCCGCACCACGCCGGTCTTCCGGTCGACATCGATCACCGCGTCAGCCTGATGACCTTCGGTGTGGCGGTACGCGGTGAGCAACGCCGATTTGATCGTGTCCACGACCACGTCAACCGAAATGCCCTTGTCTGCCTCGATAGCGTGCAGCGCGGCCATATCGATGTTCATTGGCGCCACTCCTCTCCGTAGCTACGACCTCCTAGCCGCTGACCGGCTTGGGGTGTCCCCACCGCATCGTCGCCGGCGCAGTTCATGCTCCGGCCTCCGTTTCCCCCGCAGGGGCCTTGATGCCCGCCAGCTCCAACTCACGTTCGCCCGGCGGCGAGAATTCGACTTGCACCACGGCTCGGCTGATCTCGCTCAGCGGCAGCCGGCGACGATTCCAGTCCCGCCCGGCACGCACCACCAGCGTCACGACGTCGTCGTCGACGACGCCCACTCGACCGGTCAGCCCCGACCCGTCGGACAGCGTCAACTCAACTTTGCGACCGTGCGCACGCCGAAAATGTTTCGCGGAGGTCAGCGGCCGGCCCACGCCGGGCGAGCTGACCTCCAGCACGTATTGACTGTCGAATTCCAGGGTGTCGAGCAACTCCGACGCCGAGCGGGCCAACGCCGCGGCGGTGTCCAGATCCAGTGGGGTGTCGCCGTCGGCTACCACGGTGATTCGCGGCAGTGCGTCCTGATCGTCGACCACGACGTCCTCGATCTCGAATCCGGCGCGGGTGAACTCAGCATCGAGCAGCTCGATCACCTGAGTCTGGGAAGGTAGCCCGGTGGCCACGGCGAGCTCCTCATCTTGAGTTGTTCAGTCGGCGCGTTCCCACGCGCCAGGCGCGGCCGGGAACCAGTTATCAACGATACGCCGTGGGAAACACAGCCACAGCAAACCGGCAAAAGCGCCCGTCAGCGTACCTTGGCACGCTCGCGGCCACGTCGCGTCCCTACCGCGCAGCCGCAATGGCAGGATGTCAGGGTGCCCGGCCCCCTGTCCGCCATCGACCGACGGCGCGTGCTCACCGGCGCCGGGATGCTCGCCCTGCTGGCCCTTGCCGCGCCGGCCTGCAGCTCGGCTCCAACCCCCCCCGCCGTCGACGACCTGGAAGCGCAACGCCAACTGGCAATGCGCGACAGTGAGCTGGCCGCCGCAGCCGCCGCGGCACTGGTCGACCCGGAGTCCAAGGCGGTGGCCGCAGCACTGGATCAGGTGGCGCGGGAGCGAACCGAGCACGCCCGGGCACTGGCAGCCGAGATCGCCCGCGCCGCCGGGAAGACACCGGCGGACGAGGCCGAAACCACCACCCCCGGTGCCGCGCCGGACGGGCCCGCTCCACCGGTCTCGCAGGTGGTCAACGCGTTGCAGGCCGCCGCCGACAGCGCCGGGAAGCTGGCGGTCGCCTCGTCGGGTTACCGGGCCGGACTGCTGGCCTCCATCGCCGCAGCGTGCACGGCTTCCTACGCAGTAGCCCTGGTGCCGCAGGCATGACATCTCCGCAACCCCGCCCGGCGTCGGGCCCCGACGCGGCCCTCATTGATGCCCTGGCCACCGAATACGGCGTCGTCTACGGCTACGGACTGGTGTCGGCGTACTCGCTGCCGGAGTTCAACGCCCTGGTGGTCACCACCATCCGTCAGCACCGTGAACGCCGGGACCGCACCATCGCGATCCTGACCAGCCGCTCGGTCGCCGTCCCGCCCGCCGCGGCCGGGTATCAGTTGCCCCTGCCGGTGACCACGTCCAACGAGGCCCTGCGGTTGGCGGTCCGGATGGAATACGACACGGCGGCGGCCTGGCGCGCGGTCGTCGAGCAGGCCAGCGAAGCCACCGACCGGGAGTTCGCGGCGACCGCGCTCGGCCAAAGCGCCGTGCTGGCCGCGCACTGGAACCGCGCGGCGGGCAACTGGCCGATCACCCAGGCCTTCCCGGGCGGCCAGGACTGAGCGAGACTGACCTCGACCCGCGTTGCGCGCGGCACCATGCGCAGCCAGCCGTCGGGTTAACCGTCTTCGGCGCGGACCGCGGCCACGATCTGCCCGGCCAACTCCGCCCCGACGGCCAGCTCGCGGGTCTGCCCGGAGAAGCGGTCGCGCAGTTCGACAACGCCGTCAGCCCAGCCGCGGCCCAGCACGACGATCCATGGCATCCCGATCAGCTCGGAATCCTTGAACTTCACCCCCGGCGAGGCTTTCCGGTCGTCGAAGAGCACCTCCAGACCAAGCCGGTCCAGTTCGGCGGCCAGCTCGGTCGCGCCGGCGCGCGCGGCCTCGTCCTTGTTGGCAACAACCACGTGTACGTCGAAGGGAGCGACCTGCGACGGCCACCGCAAGCCCAGCTCGTCGTGCTGCTGTTCGGCGATGACAGCTACCAGCCGGGAGACGCCGACGCCGTAGGAGCCCATGGTGAGCCGCACCGGACGGCCATCCTCGCCGAGGACGTCGGCGGCAAACGCGTCGGTGTACTTGCGGCCGAGCTGGAAGATGTGGGCGATCTCGATGCCCCGGGCGCTGACCAGCGGGCCGGCCCCATCCGGTGACGGGTCCCCGTCGCGGACCTCGGCCGCCTCAATGGTGCCGTCGGCATGGAAATCGCGCCCGGCGACCAGCCCCACGACGTGTTTGCCGGGTGCGTCGGCTCCGGTGATCCAGCTGGTGCCATCCACCACACGGGGGTCCACTAGGTAGCGGACGCCATTGTCCTGCAGTGCCTTCGGGCCGATGTAGCCCTTCACCAGGAACGGGTGCTTGACGAAATCACCGTCTCCGAGCAGGGCGTATTCGGCCGGTTCGAGCGCCGCGCCGAGGCGCTTCTCGTCGATCTCGCGGTCGCCCGGCACCCCGATGCCCAGCAGCTCCCACTCGCCGTCGGGCTGGCGGACCTTGAGCAGGACGTTCTTGAGGGTGTCGGCGGCGGTGACAGTACGGTCCAGTGCGCCGTTGGCCCAGTCCACCAGGGTGGCGATCGTCGGGGTGTCACCGGTGTCGTGAATCTGCGGTTCCGCCAAGCCGTCCACCGGTTGCGGCTCGGGGCGGGCGGTGGTCACGGCTTCGACGTTGGCGGCGTAGCCGGACTCGAGGCAGCGCACGAAGGTGTCTTCACCGACTGCGCTCTCGGCGAGGAACTCCTCGGAGGCCGACCCACCCATGGCGCCCGAGACCGCGGAGACGATCACATACCGCACGCCGAGCCGATCGAAGATCTTCTGATAAGCCACCCGGTGCGCGTCATAGGCGGTGGCCAGACCGGCGTCGTCGACATCGAAGGAGTACGAGTCCTTCATGACGAATTCGCGGCCGCGCAGGATGCCGGCCCGGGGCCGCGCCTCATCGCGGTACTTGGTCTGGATCTGATACAGCACCACCGGGAAGTCCTTGTAGGAGCTGTACTCCCCCTTGACAGTCAGGGTGAACAGTTCCTCGTGGGTGGGGCCCAGCAGGTAGTCGTTGTCGCGGCGGTCCTTGAGCCGGAACAGTCCGTCGCCGTACTCGGTCCAGCGGTTGGTGGTCTCGTACGGTGCGCGCGGCAGCAGCGCCGGGAACAGGATCTCCTGGCCGCCGATGGCGTTCATCTCTTCGCGGACCACCCGCTCGATGTTGCGCAGCACCCGCAGACCGAGCGGCAGCCAGCTGTACAGACCGGGCGCGATCGGCCGGATGTAACCGGCCCGGATCAGCAGCTTGTGGCTGGGGACTTCGGCATCGGCGGGGTCGTCGCGCAGGGTGCGCAGGAACAGTTCGGACATCCGGGTGATCACAGGCCGAGAGCCTATCTTCAGCCGCGAGGAGGCGCGGACCTGCCCGGCGCCCCTACAGCTGCCCAGCCTCCATCGCCTCCAGGGTGTGCTGGGCGCGGGCGATCTGGTCGGCCGAGAACCTGATGAACAGTGCCGCAGCACCCACCAGCACGGCAAGCGCGGCAACCCACAGCAGTGAATAGGTGTAGCCATGGCCGAGCGCATCCAGTTGGCTGTCGGTCATGTTCTTCACCGGGCCGGTGGTGCCGCCCAGGTACAGCGTTCGCGAGGTCTGCACGGCCTGGATGATCACCAGGACCACCGGGCCGCCCAGGTTGTAGACCATCAACGTGACCGCCGAGACCGGGCCGATCTCGCGTGGGCCGACGTCGGCCACCGCACACAGCGGCAGCACCACCGAGATCACGCCGATGCCGAAGCCACCCACGACGAACAGCATCACCAGGTCGGGGACGTACGGCACGCCACGGTCCAGCGTCGACCCGAACAGCATGGCGGCCCAGACCAGGCTGCCGGCGCCGATGATGAGCCAGCGCGGCGCGATCAGCGCGGCCGCCCAACTGGTCAACAAGTTGCCGACACCCATTGCCACCGCAAACGGGATAAAGCAGATACCGGCGCGCAGGGCCGAGTAGCCCAGCACGTCTTGAACCAGTAGTCCGATCATCACGCTCACCGTGAGCATCACGCCGCCTGCGATGAAGTACGCCGTGAAGGTGGCGACCCGGCTGGGGTTGTCGAACACCGCTGCCGGTACCAGTGGGTTGGCGGCGTTGCGTTCGACGAGCAGAAAGGCCAGTAGGAACAGCGCCGCGGCGGCGCCAGCGCCGATCACCCACGGGCTCACCCAGCCCTGGGGCGGGCCCTGGGTGAAGACCAGCACCGCCGCGGTGCACGCGCCGGTGGCCAGCAGTGCCCCGGTGAGGTCCAGCCGGAGCCGTTCGGCGTTGGTTTCGGTCAACCGCGACACCGCTATCGTCACGATGACGATCCCGATCGGGATGTTGATCAAAAACGCCAGCCGCCACGAGCTGTCTCTTATACACATC
>NZ_JRMM01000070.1:0-22203 GCF_000972905.1 Mycobacterium sp. UM_Kg27 | reverse complement strand
TGTGTATAAGAGACAGGTGCAGATCCGCCACGTCGACGCCGGATCGTGCAACGGCTGCGAGATCGAGATCGCCGGGGCATTCAGCCCGGTGTACGACGCCGAGCGATTCGGCGCCCGGCTCGTCGCCTCGCCACGTCACGCCGACGCCCTGCTGGTCACCGGGGTGGTCACCCGCAACATGGCCGAGCCGCTGCGAAACACCCTGGAGGCCACCCCGCAGCCCCGCAAAGTCATCGCGTGCGGGGACTGTGCCCTCAACCGCGGGGTGTTCGCGCAGTCCTACGCAACGGTGGGAGCGGTCGGCGAAGTGGTCCCGGTCGATGTCGAGATCCCCGGCTGCCCGCCGACGCCCGAGCAGATCCTCGCCGCGCTGCGGTCGGTGACCGGCCGGTGAGCACGCTGACGGTTTCGACCCCTGACACGTCACACCACCAGGGGCTCCCAGCAGTCCTCAGCGGTACTGCCACGGCCGGCATCGGTGCGGCCGGGGTCGGGATCGGCCTGGCCGGTGTGTTCGGCAGCGTGCCCGCGATCCGCATCGACTGGCTGGTGCCGCTGCTGGGTGTGCAGCTGCGCATCGATGCGCTCGGCGGGTTCTTCATGGGCCTGACCGGTGCGGTGGCTGTGGCCGCCGGCCTGTACTGGATCGGCTATGCACGCCACGAGCGCTACGGTGCGGTCCCGCTGCTGACGCTGCCGCTGTTCGTCGCCACCCTGCTGACGGTTCCGGCGGCCGGGTCGGTGACGACGTTCCTGCTTGCGTGGGAACTGATGGCGCTGGCCTCGCTGGTGTTGGTGCTCACCGATCAACGGCGCAGCGAGGTACGTTCGGCCGCGCTGATCTACGCGGTGATGACCCAACTGGGCTTCGTCTCGCTGCTGCTGGGCATGGTGGTGCTGGCAGCGCACGCCGGCGACGACTTCGCCGGTATGGGCACGCTGCCCGATCGGGTCCGCGACACCGTCTTCGTGTTGACCCTGATCGGCTTCGGCTCCAAAGCCGGACTCATGCCCCTGCACGCGTGGCTGCCCCGGGCGCACCCCGAAGCACCCAGTCCGGTCTCGGCATTGCTCAGTGCCGCCATGGTCAACCTCGGCATCTACGGGATCATCCGTGTCGACGTGCAACTGCTCGGGCCCGGACCGCGCTGGTGGGGTCTGACGCTGTTGTTCGCCGGTGGCGCATCGGCGCTCTACGGAGTGTTGCAGGCATCGGTGGCAACCGACCTCAAACGGCTGCTTGCCTATTCGACGACGGAGAACATCGGGCTGATCACCCTGGCACTGGGTGCGGCGACGTTGTTGTCGGGTGCCGGATCGCGTGACGCCGCGGCCGTGGCCGCGGTCGCGGCGCTGCTGCATCTGCTTGCCCACAGTGCGTTCAAGAGCCTCGGATTCCTGGCCGCCGGGTCGGTGCTGGCCGCCACCGGCCTGCGCGACCTGGATCGGCTCGGCGGGCTGGCCCGCCGCATGCCAGGCACGACAACGTTGTTCGGGGTGGCTGCGCTCGGCGCCGCCGGCCTGCCGTTGGGAGCGGGCTTCGTCAGTGAATGGCTGCTGATCCAGTCGCTGATGCATGCCCGAGCCGACCACGACCTCACGGTCACCCTGGTGACACCGCTGGCCGTGGGTGCGGTCGCACTGACCGCCGGCCTGGGGGTGGCCGCCATGGTCAAGGCCTTCGGCATCGGGTTCCTGGCTCGGCCACGCTCAGATGCCGCCGCAGCGGCCCGGGAAGCGCCCGGCGCGATGCTCGCCGGGATGACCGTGGCCGCACTCGCCTGCCTGGTGCTGGCCGTCGCGCCGGGCACCGTGGGCCCGCTGCTGCACCGGGTGCTCGACATCCTGCCGGTATCCGGGGCGGCCCCGGAGCTCGGAACCTACCTGCGCATTCCCGGGCTGGACGCGTCGATGTCCCCTGGCCTGCTGGCCGTCGTTCTGGCCGCCGCGGTCGTGGTGGTGCTGATCGGTTCACGCTGGCGGGCACAGCGGCGGCCGAGTACCGCCACGGTGCCACTGTGGGCTTGCGGCGCAGACGAATTGAGCCCACGAATGCAATACACCGCGACGTCGTTCGCCCAACCCTTACAGCAGGTTTTCGATGATGTGCTGCACACCGACACCGCGGTCGAAGTAAGCCGCCAAGCTCCGTCGAGCTACTACGTCGACCGGATCGCCTACCGGGCGCGGGTGGCCGACGTCGTCGAAGACCGCTGGTATGCCCCGCTGCTGCGGGCCGTGGCCGCCGCCGCGCAGCTGGTGCGCCGCGCTCACACCGGCAGTGTGCACCTCTACCTGGCTTACGGCGCGGTGGGAGTGCTGATCGCCATGTTGGTGGCGCGATGAACGCACTGACATACCTGGCGGGCTTCGTGCAGGTCGCCGGCGTCATCGCAGGAGCCCCACTGGTCATCGGCCTGATGCGCCAGGTCCGTGCCCGCGCCGAGGGCCGCACCGGCGCCGGGATCTGGCAACCGTGGCGTGACATCCGCAAACTGCTGGGCAAGCAGAATCTCACGCCGCTCGGCACCACCTGGGTGTTTGCCGCGGCGCCGGCCGCGCTGGCCGCCACCACACTGGTCATCGTCGCCACCGCACCTTTGGTGGCGACCGGCTCGCCGCTGGACCCGATCGCCGACCTGATCACCGTTGTGGGCCTGCTGTTTTTGGGAACGGTGGCTCTGACCTTGGCGGGCATCGACACCGCGACGGCCTTCGGCGGGATGGGCGCCAGCCGCGAGATCACGATCGCGGCGCTGGTGGAACCGACCATCCTGGTGGCGGTGTTCGCCCTGTCCATCCCGGCGAACTCAGCCAACCTGGGCGCCATCGTCGGCAACACCAGCGAGCATCCCGGTCAGGTGATCTCACTGGCGAGCGCGCTCGCGTTCGTCGCGCTGGTCATCGTGATCGTCGCCGAGACCGGCCGGCTGCCGGTGGACAACCCGTCCACCCACCTGGAGCTGACCATGGTGCACGAGGCCATGGTGCTCGAATATGCCGGGCCCAAGCTGGCCATGGTCGAATGGGCAAGCGGCATGCGGCTGACCGTGCTGCTGGCGTTGCTGGCAAACCTGTTCTTTCCCTGGGGCATTGCCGCCGCGGAGCCCAGTGTGCTCGACCTGATCGTCGGCGCCGGCGCGATCGCACTCAAAGTGGCGGCGCTAGCCGCAGTCATGGCCGCCGTGGAGGTCTTCCTGGCCAAGCTGCGCCTGTTTCGGGTGCCTGAACTACTCGCTGGGTCCTTTGTCCTGGCGGTGCTGGCCGTGACGGCGGCGAACTTCTTTTCGGGAGCGGCCGGATGAACGACGCGTGGATCGACTACGTCAACATGCTGGACCTGGCTGCCGGTGGCGTTCTGCTGGCCGCGGTGCTGGCGGTCTGGCACCGCGACCTGTCGGTGGTGGTTCGCCGGTTGCTCGTCGCCCAGGGTGTCGCGCTGGCCGCGATCCCGGTGATTCGCGGTGTGCACGAGCATGATCGAGCCCTGCTGTTGGTAGGCCTCGGCGTACTGGCGGTACGTGCGGTGCTGCTGCCGTGGCTGCTACACCGAGCGTTAGGCGCCGAACGCCAAGAACGCCGCGAGTCCGCTCCCCTGGTCAGCACGACCGCATCGCTGCTGATGGTCACCGCACTGGTGGTCGCGGCCTTCACCATCGCCCAACCGGTGGTCGCGCTGGCGCCCAGTACCGCGACGAACGCCGCCCCGGCGGCCATCGCGACGGTGCTGATCGCCCTGTTCACCATGGCGACCCGCCGCCACGCCATCTCACAGGCGGTCGGGCTGCTGATGCTGGACAACGGAATCGCTGCGACCGCGTTCCTGCTGACCGCCGGGGTCCCGCTGATCGTCGAACTCGGCGCCTCGCTGGATGTGCTGTTCGTCTTGATCGTGCTCGGAGTGCTGACCGGACAACTGCGCAACGCCTTCGGCGGCGTGGACCTGGACCTGTTGCGGGAGCTACGCGACTGATGACACTTCTGATTGTGCTTCCACTGCTGGCACCGGTGCTGGCCACGCTGTGCTCGGCGACGCTCGGCTGGCGCCGGTTCAGCGCCGCCGTCACGGTGATGTCGGCGCTGACCATCCTCGGATCCGGTGTCGCCCTGGCTTTTCAGGTCGGCGACGGGGCCCATCTGGCGCTGAACGGCCTGTTGCGGGCCGACGCACTGTCGGTGACGATGCTGATCACCATCGGTGTGGTCGGCAGTCTGGCCACCTGGGCGAGCATCGGCTACGTCGACGCCGAATTGGCATGTGGGCACACCGATGCGCGCGGCGCGCGGTTGTACGGCATCCTGACCCCGGCGTTCTTGGCGGCGATGGCTCTTGCGGTGTCGGCCAACAACATCGGCGTGGTGTGGATCGCGGTGGAGGCCACCACGGTCGTCACCGCGTTTCTGGTCGGGCACCGCCGCAGTCGGGCCGCGCTGGAGGCCACCTGGAAGTACGTCATGGTGTGTTCGGTGGGCATCACGATCGCGTTCCTGGGCACCGTGTTACTGCATTTCGCCGCACTGCATGCCGGGGCGGGCGCTGAAGACGCGCTGGACCTCGACGTGCTGGCCGCTCATGCCGGAGGGCTCGACCCGGCGGTGATCAGGTTGGCGGGCGCACTGCTGCTGATCGGCTATGGAGCCAAGATGGGCCTGGCGCCGTTTCACACCTGGCTCGCCGATGCGCACAGCCAGGCCCCGGCTCCGGTTTCGGCGTTGATGAGCGGGGTACTGCTCTCGGTCGCGTTCTCGGTGCTGATCCGGATCAAGCCGATCATCGATGCCGCGGTGGGCCCGGCGTTTCTGCGGACGGCACTGCTGGCCGCCGGTCTGGTGACACTGCTGATAGCTGCGTTGCTGCTCACCGTCACGACCGATCTCAAACGGATGCTGGCCTATTCATCGATGGAGACCATGGGCCTGATCGCGGTCGCCGCGGCGGCGGGCACCCAGCTGGCGATCACGGCGCTGCTGCTGCACGTGCTGGCTCACGGGGTCGGCAAGACCGTGCTGTTCCTGGCCGGCGGGCAGCTGCAGGCCGCCCATGGCACCACCGCGATCGGTGAGATCACCGCGGTGTTCGGCAGGTCACCGTTGGTCGGCGGCGCGTTCGCGGCCGGCCTGGTGGTCCTGCTCGGTTTGCCCCCGTTCGCGATGTTCGCCAGCGAGGTGGCGATCGCACTCTCGCTGGCCGATGCGCGCCTGGCCTGGGCTCTCGGTCTGGCACTGGTGGCGCTGGTGGTGGCGTTCGCCGCCCTGCTGCGCAACTCCGGCCGCCTGCTGCTGGGCACCCCGGACGTCGGCGCCCCGGCGATCCGGGTACCGGTGACGGTTGCGGGCGCGCTGGTGGCCGGGGTGCTGCTCTCGCTCGCCCTCGGAGTGACTGCGGGCCCGCTGACCGACTTGTTCACAACCGCCGCAAGCCAACTCGGAGTCCGCTGATGGAGCCGATCACCAGCACGCAGCCGGTCACCGACGATGAGTTGATCGATGCGGCCACGGCTCTGCTCGCCGACGGGTTCCGGCTGGCACTGATGGCCGCTCACGATGACGGCGACACCCTGCGGGTGGTGTACCTGTTCCTCGCCGGCCGCCCCGATCGCCGCCGGGAGCTGACCCTGACCGTTCCGGCGGACGCCCCGACGATCCCCTCGCTGGCCCGGCTGTCTTTTCAGGCCGGGCGATTCGAGCGCGAGATGCTCGATCTGTACGGGATCATCCCGGTCGATCATCCGCAGCCGCGCCGCCTGGTACTGCATGCGCATTGGCCGCAGGGTTGGCATCCGATGCGCAACAATGCCGGACCACCCGGCGACTTCGTTGCGGCGGACCACTTCCCCTTCCTGACCGTGGACGGCGCCGGGGTCTACGAGATCCCGGTCGGCCCGGTACACGCCGGTCTGATCGAGCCGGGCCACTTCCGGTTCTCGGTCGTCGGCGAATCGGTGTTGCGCCTCAAGGCACGACTGTGGTTCGTTCACCGCGGGATCGAGCGACTCTTTCAGGGCCGGGCGGCGCTCGCGGCGGTGGACCTGGCCGAACGGATCAGCGGTGACACCTCAGCCGGTCACGCGCTCGCGCACAGCCTGGCCGTCGAGGACGCGCTCGGAGTCGTGCTGCCCGATCCGGCACATCGGTTGCGCGCACTGCTCGTCGAGCTCGAGCGCCTCTACAACCACGCCGCCGATCTGGGTGCCCTCGCCAATGATGTGGGCTTCGGCCTGGCCAACGCCCACGCCCAGCGCGTCCGCGAACTTGTGCTGCGTATCAACGCGCAGGTGACCGGGCACCGACTCTTGCGCGGGGCGATCAGCCCCGGAGGTGTGGTGCTGCAAACACTTCCGGAGCCGAGCCGGCTACAGGAGCTGGCTGATGACATCGCCGAGATCGCCGAGCTGACGTTGGGCAACTCGGTGATCTATGACCGGTTCGCCGGCACCTCGGTATTGCACCGCAACGACGCCGTGGCGATGGGCACCCTGGGCTACGTGGCTCGGGCCAGCGGGATTGTCACCGACGCCCGCCTCGACCACCCGACCACCGTGCTGCCGGTGACCGAGGTGACTGCGAGCGCCGGGGATGTACTGGCCCGCTACACCGTTCGACGCGACGAGTTCGCGGCCTCAGTGGCTCTGTGCCGCAACCTGATCGACAATCACGAGGGCCCGCTCGACATCCGGGAGTCCGTTCCGGCGGCGACCGGCCCGGGTAGCGGGGTCGGCATCGTCGAAGGCTGGCGCGGAAGCATCTTGCATCGGGTGGAGATCGGAGCCGACGGCGTCATCGGGCGCGCGAAGATCGTCGACCCGTCCTGGTTCAACTGGCCCGCGCTGCCGGTGTCGATGACCGACACTATTGTTCCGGACTTCCCGCTGACGAATAAGAGCTTCAACCTGTCCTACGCGGGAAACGATCTATAGCGGCTCAGCGCAGACCCCGTATGTCAGGATATTTGACATGGATGACGTGGACGTTGCTCCGCTGGGCTATCTGCTGTACCGGGTCAGCTCGGCGCTGCGCCCGCAGGTGACCGCGGTACTCGGGCCACTGGGGCTGGCGTTGCCCGAATTCGTCTGCATGCGAGTCCTGTCGCTGCGTCCGGGACTGTCCAGCGCCGAACTGGCCCGCCACACCGGCGTCACCCCACAGGCGATGAACACCGTGCTGCACCGGCTGGAGAACCGCGGCGCGGTCAGCCGCCCAGAGTCGGTGCCGTCCGGGCGGGCACTGCCGGCGAACTTGACCGACGCCGGGCGGGAGCTACTGAAGCAGGCCGAAGATGCCGTACACGTCGCCGACGGTCGGGTGCTGGCTGCGCTGAGCCCAGCCGAGCAACACCGGCTGCGGCAGATGTTGGAGCGAATCGGCGCGGAGTGACCGCTCGGTCCAGGGCAGCGACCCGTCAGGCCCGGGCGGCGATGGTCGGCCAGGGCTTGGCGGCCTCCAGTTCGTAGGCCAACTCCAACAGTCGGGCGTCGCGCCCGATGGGGGCACTGAACATCATGCCCACCGGCAACCCGGCCGCGGATTCGGCCAGCGGCAGCGAGATCGCCGGTTCACCGGTGGCATTCTGCAGCGGCGTGAACGCCACCCAGTCCATCAGCCGGTCGATGATCTGCTCGTAGCCGGCGGTGGGGTCCAGGTGGCCCACCCGCGGCGTCTCGTGGGCCAGCGTCGGCGTGAGCGCGACGTCATAGTCGCCATACAGCCGCGCGGTGTGCCGGCGGCGCACCGCCGCCAGGCGCGCAACCGCCAGCGGTAGCCGGTGAAGATGACGGGTGGCATGACGATCCAGCCCCAGCGTCAGGTTGTCCAGCCGGGTGCGATCGAAGGTGGGGCCGAACATCCGCTTGCCGCCCTTGACCAATGCGGTCGCCAAAAACGCCCAGTAGAGCAGGAAATCGTCGGCGAAGTGCGCCGGCACCGGTGGCCCGTCGACGTACTCGACGTGGTGCCCCAGTTCCTCGAGCAGCGCGGCGGTCTTCAAGGTCAGCTCGCGCATCTCCGCCGACGTCTCGCGCGCGATCGATTGGGTGACCACCGCGATCCGCAGACGCTGGGCACCAGGTGCCCGGACGTCACCGATCGGCGGCAGCTTGGTGTTGCGCGAGATCCGTTCTGCTGCTGCGTAAAAGGCGGCAGTGTCGCGCACCGAGCGGGTCACCACCCCGTTGAAGACGATCCGCACCGGCATGGCACGCAAATCCTTGTCCAACGGTAGCCGGCCCCGCGACGGTTTGAGCCCGACCAGGCCGTTGCAGGCCGCGGGGATACGGATGGACCCGCCGCCGTCATTGGCATGCGCGATCGGCACCACCCCGGCAGCCACGAACGCCGCCGATCCCGACGACGACGCCGCCGCGGTGTAGTCGGTGTTCCACGGGTTGCGCACCGCGCCGATCCGCGGATGCTCGGCCGAAGCGCTGAAGCCGAACTCGCTCAGCTGGGTTTTGCCCAGCGCGATCAGCCCGGTGTTCAGGTAGAGCTTGGCGAAAGCGCCGTCGGCCGCGGCTGGGTGCGGCTGCCAGGCATCGGTGCCCTGCATGGTCGGCATCCCGGCGACGTCGACATTGTCTTTGATGAACGTCGGGACGCCCTGAAAGAACCCGGGATGCCCGGTGCCGCCGCCGCTGTGCCGGGCGGTCTCCCGCGCGCGGTCGAATGCCCGGTAGGCCAGGCCGTTCAACTGCGGGTTGACCGCTTCGGTGCGCGCGATCGCGGCGTCGACCAGGTCCGCGGGCGTCACCTCGCCGGATCGGAGCCGTTCAACCAGGCCAACCGCGTCGGAATCACCGAGCGCATCGTCGCCGAAAGCGTGCACATGTTGCATGCCGGTGACATTAGCCGACCGGCCAGTACAGCCTGTGACGCCCGAACGAAAATCACCGCCAGGCCCGAGCACCGGGCGCTGGCGGTGATTTTCGTAGCAGGTGACTAGGCCTGTCCGACCTCGAACCGCGCGAAGCGGGTCACGGTAACGCCGGCCTCGTCGAGCAGCGCCTTGACGCTCTTCTTCGAGTCCGAAACCGACGACTGGTCCAGCAGCACCACGTCCTTGAAGAAGCCGGTGACCCGGCCTTCGACGATCTTGGGCAGGGCAGCCTCGGGCTTGCCCTCCTCCTTGGCCGTCTCTTCGGCGATGCGGCGCTCGTTGGCCACCAGGTCGGCGGGCACGTCGTCGCGGCTCAGGTACTTGGCCTTGAGCGCGGCGATCTGCAGCGCCACCGCGTGGGCCGCCTCTGTATCCGAACCGGTGTACTCGACCAGCACACCCACCGCCGGCGGCAGGTCGGAGGCCCGCTTGTGCAGGTAGGTCTCCACGGTGCCGTCGAAGTAGGCGACCCGGCGCAGTTCGAGCTTCTCGCCGATCTTGGCCGACAGCGCCTCGATGGCCTCACCAACGGTGCGGTCACCGATATTGGCGCCCTTGAGCTCCTCGACATCGGAGGTCTTGGCCGCCGCGGCGGCGGTGACAACCTCTTCTGCGAGGGCCTTGAACTCGTCGTTCTTGGCGACGAAGTCGGTCTCGGAGTTCAGCTCGATCAGCGCGCCACCCTTGGCAGCGACCAGACCTTCGGCGGTGGCACGCTCGGCGCGCTTGCCGACGTCCTTGGCGCCCTTGATGCGCAGCACCTCGACGGCCTTGTCGAAGTCGCCGTCGCTCTCGGCCAGCGCGTTCTTGCAGTCCATCATGCCTGAGCCGGTGAGCTCCCGAAGCCGCTTAACGTCGGCAGCGGTGTAGTTCGCCACTGTTGTGTGCCTTTCCTACGATGCGTCGGTGGTGGTTTCGGCGCCGGCAGCTGCGGCGTCGGCGTCGGGCGCGGAGGTGGTGGCGCCCGCCAGCAACTCCTGCTCCCACTCGGCCAGCGGCTCGACCGCTTCGGCCGCAGCCTTGCCCTCGCCGTTGCCCTGACCTGCCCGGGCCTGCAGCCCCTCGGCCACCGCGGAGGCGATGACCTTGGTCAGCAGAGCCGCAGAGCGGATCGCGTCGTCATTGCCCGGGATCGGGTAGTCGACCAGGTCGGGGTCGCAGTTGGTGTCCAGGATCGCGATGACCGGGATGCCCAGCTTGCGGGCCTCGCCGACGGCGATGTGCTCCTTGTTGGTGTCGACGACCCAGACAGCCGACGGCACCTTGGCCATGTCGCGGATACCGCCGAGGCTGCGCTCCAGCTTGTTCTTCTCGCGGGTCAGCATCAAGATTTCCTTCTTGGTGCGCCCCTCGAAGCCGCCGGTCTGCTCCATGGCCTCGAGTTCCTTGAGGCGCTGCAGACGCTTGTGCACGGTGGAGAAGTTGGTGAGCATGCCGCCCAGCCAGCGCTGGTTGACATACGGCATCCCGACCCGGGTGGCCTCGGCCGCGACCGACTCCTGTGCCTGCTTCTTGGTGCCGACGAACATGATGGAGCCGCCGTGCGCGACGGTCTCCTTGACGAATTCGTACGCCTTGTCGATGAAGGTCAGCGTCTGCTGCAAGTCGATGATGTAGATGCCGTTGCGGTCGGTGAAGATGAACCGCTTCATCTTGGGATTCCAACGACGGGTCTGATGCCCGAAGTGAGCGCCGCTGTCCAGCAGCTGCTTCATGGTTACGACAGCCATGAGTGCATGCTTCCTTTTTTGTCGGTTGTCGCCCGGCGACGGGTGAGGCCGGGCCCTGGTGTCTGCTGAGATGCCGGACCCCTGTTGGGGACCACCCGACATCCGGTTGTGTGCAGACACGCGAAGTCAGCCCGCATAAGCGAACTGCGCAAATGAGTTTACACGGTCCGAACAGGTGCTTTGTCCACAGCGGTGACTGGCCCGATTCGGGGCCGCCGAGGTGAACTGGGCGGATGAGATGCGTGGCGTTGTTGCTGGTCGGAGGCCTTCTGCTGGCGGCGCCGGCGCATGGCGACTCGGTTCGGCTGGACTGGCCGCTGCGGCCACGGCCGGCGGTGATGCGGCGATTCGACGCCCCGCGCCCGGATTGGCAGCGCGGCCACCGAGGTGTGGACCTGGCCGGAGAACCGGGCCGGCCGGTGTACGCCGCAGGTGCGGGCACGGTGGTGTTCGCCGGACGTTCCGGTGGACAACCGGTGGTGTCCCTGGCCCACCCCGGCGGGCTGCGCACCAGCTACCAGCCGGTGTCAGCGGCAGTCCGGATCGGTCAGCTGGTGGCCGCGGGATCGGTGATCGGTGTCTTGGAGCCCGGCCATCCGGGCTGTGCGGTTTGCCTGCACTGGGGCGCGATGTGGGGACCGGCGTCGCGAGCCGACTACCTCGACCCGTTGGGGTTGCTGGCCTCGACGCCGATCCGGCTCAAGCCGGTGTCGGGCCGAACTTCGGCTAGCGCGGAGGCAGTCGACGCAGGAAGTCCAGCATGGCAGCGATGACGACATCGGGCTGGTCTCGTTGGACCCAATGCCCAGCGCCGGCAATGACTTTCAGTTCGGCGTGCGGGATCAGCGCGGCGGCCGCTCGGGCACGGGCGATAGGCACGCCGGTATCCCGGTCGCCGTGGATGATCAGCGCCGGAGCCGGGAATGACGCCAGCTGCGCCGTGTAGTCGGTTTTCAGCCTGTTCCAGCGCATCTCGTCGTGCTGCCATTGCTCGAAAGCGGCAAAACCGGGATGCTGTGCGGCAGCGATGATCTGCGCGATCAGCTCGGGAGTGCGTTGCGCTGGATCACGGATCAGCGATTTGAGGCTCCACGTCAGCGCGGCGCGGTTCGTGGCCATCCAGTGAGTGGCGAGATCCAGCGCACCGCTACGTTGCAACGCCCACGCCAGCAGGTGTCTGCCGCCGGCCAGCCGCGGCATCAGGCCGTAGCTGTCCAACAGCAGCGCCCCGGTGACCCGTTCGGGCCGGTCCAGCACGTGCCCGATTGTCAGTGCCCCGCCCAGCGACAACCCGCCGATGGCGTAGTGCTCCAGTCCGAGGGCGTCAACGAATTCCCGCACGTAGGCGACCAGCCGCTGCTGGGTCACCCGCCAGGTGGGCAGCGGGCTCTCACCGCAGCCGGGGTGATCGGGAGCGACGACACGGAAGCCGCCGGCAGCCAGGCGTGGTCCGACCTCTCCCCAGGACAACTCGGCGCTGTCCGTACCTCCGCCGTGCAACAGCACCACGGCTCCCCCAGACCGGAAATCGGGATTGTCGGGACGAAAGTCGAGGTAGGAGACCAGTCCGGACGGCAGTTCGACAGTTGACCGCACCGTCACGCCCGCGGGTGCGCCTGATCGTGCACGGCACGCAACCGGGCGACGGTCACATGGGTGTAGAGCTGCGTGGTGGCCAGGCTGGAGTGGCCGAGCAACTCCTGCACGATCCGCAGGTCTGCCCCACCCTCCAACAGGTGCGTGGCCGCCGTGTGGCGCAGCCCGTGCGGCCCCATATCCGGCGCTCCCCCGACCGCGGCGACGGTCTGGTGCACCACGGTGCGCGCCTGGCGCGGGTCGAGGCGCCCGCCGCGGGCCCCGAGCAGCAACGCCGGGCCGGACTCCAGCGTCGCCAGCGGCGGCCTCCCCCTGGCGAGCCATGCCTCCAGTGCGTCGGCGGCGGGCTCCCCGAACGGCACCGTGCGTTGCTTGTTGCCCTTGCCCACCACCCGCACCACTCGGCGCGTACTGTCCACGTCGTCGATGTCCAGGCCGCACAGTTCGCTTACCCGCACGGCGGTGGCGTAGAGCAACTCGGCGATCAGCCTGTCCCGCAGTGCCAGCGGATCATCTTGCTGGGCACCGGATTTGGCGGCCGTCATCGCGTCTTGCGCCTGGTCACGGCGCAGAACCGCCGGCAGCGTCCGGCGCGCCTTCGGCAGCTGCAGGCGCGCACCGGGATCCGATGCCAGCAGCCCGCGCCGCGCCGCCCACGCGGTGAAGGTCTTGACCGTCGAGGTGCGGCGCGCCAGTGTGCTGCGCGCGGCACCGGCGCCGGCCTGCGCGGCCAGCCAACTGCGCAGCAGCGGAAGGCTCAGGCCTTCGATGCCGGCGTGCCCCTGCTCGGCGAGGAACGCGAACAGCGATCGCAGGTCACCGAGGTAGGCGCGCCGGGTGTGATCGGAACGGCCCCGCTCCAAGGCGAGGTGCTCGTCGAACTCCTCGAGAATCGCGTCCACGTCGACCACGGTCTCAGACGGCGCGCACGAGCACTCAGGTGACGCGCCGCAGCGTTTCCGGGGTGAGATCAACCCGTGACGGATAGCCGTCCACGGCCATGATGAGGTCGGCTTCGGCCAGCAGCGAGCGCAGCACATGCACGATCCCGGCGGTGCCGCCCAGAGCCAGGCCATACGCGTACGGCCGCCCGATGCCCACCGCGGTGGCGCCCAAGGCAAGAGCCTTGATGATGTCGGCGCCGGTGCGGATACCCGAGTCGAAGAGCACCGGCATCCCGTCGGCTGCCGCCACCACGTCTGGCAGGCAGTCCAGTGCGGGCAGTCCGCCGTTGGCCTGGCGGCCGCCGTGCGTGGAGCAGTAGATGCCGTCCACTCCGCCGTCCCGAGCCCGCCGCACGTCGTCGGGGTGACAGATGCCTTTAACGATCAGCGGCAGGTCTGTCAACGACCGCAGCCACGGCAGATCATCCCAGGTCAACGGGTTTCCGAAGGTCTGGACCCAGGACAAGATGGCGGCTTGTGGATTCTCCTCGGGCGGCTGGGCCAGGCCCGCCCTGAACACCGGGTCGGACCAGTAGTTAGACAGGCAGTGCCCGCGCAACTGCGGGAAGTTCGACGTGGACAGGTCCCTGGGACGCCAGCCCGGAACCCAGGTGTCGAGGGTGACGACGATCGCCTTGTAACCGGCAGCCTCCGCGCGATGCACCAGGCTGGCGGCCAGCTCGCGGTCTTTGGGCGTGTACAGCTGGAAAAAGCCTGGGGTGTCGCCGAATTCCGCAGCGACGTCCTCGAGCGGGTCGGCGGTCAGGGTGGACACCATCATCGGAACGCCAGTGGCCGCCGCGGCACGCGCGCTGGCCAGATCCCCGTGGCCGTCCTGGGCGCAGATGCCGATGACACCGATCGGCGCCATGAAGACCGGCGAGGGCAGCCGCAACCCGAACATCTCGATCGACAGGTCGCGCTCGGCGGCGCCGACGAACATCCTCGGGATCAGCCCCCACCCGTCGAAGGCGGTGACGTTGGCCCGCTGAGTGCGCTCGTCACCGGCACCGCCGGCCACATAGGACCACACCGAGGGAGAAAGCGCCGCAGCGGCTTTGGTCTCCAATTCGGTGTAGGTCATCGGCAGCGCGGGCATCACCCCGGCCAGGCCCTGCAGGTAGATCTCGAACTGGTAGTCCCCGAAAGCCATCGCGTTAGCCTGTCTGTTCTTCGGCTGATTCTTTAGCGGCGAGTTCCTTCTTCCACTGCCGGAAGGTCTCTTCGGTGCGCCCGCGCCGCCAGTACCCCGAGATCGACGCCCACTTGGCGTCAACGCCGCGCTCCTTGCGGACATACGGCCGCAGATTGTGCATGACGGCCTGGGCCTCGCCGTGGATGAAAACCTGAACCTGGCCCGGCAGCCACGCGGCGGTGGTGACCGCCTCGATCAGCGGGGCGTTGTCCCCGGCCCGCTCCTGCCCCACCAGATCAGCACGTCCCCCGCGGTGCAGCCAGCTCAGCTCGACCCCGTCCGGCACGTCCAGCGCGATCTCGTCGTCGGGCCCGGCGACTTCGATGAATGCCTTGCCCACTGCGTCGGCCGGTAGGGCTTCCAGCGAGGCAGCGATCGCCGGCAACGCGCTCTCATCACCGGCCAGCAGGTGCCAGTCGGCGTCGGGGTCCGGCGCGTAGGCACCGGAAGGACCCATCAGGTAGACCGAATCCCCGGGCGCAGCGCTGGCCGCCCACGGCCCGACAACGCCGTGGTCGCCGTGCACGGAGACATCGATGGCGATCTCTCTGGCGAGCGGATCGGCGCGGCGCACCGTCAGGGTGCGGACCACCGGACGCTGCTCGTCGGGCAGGGCCGCGAAGCTGTCCAGGGTCAACGGCTGCGGTAGCGCTGCGACATCGACGTCATAACGCACAAAGATCACCTTGACGTACGAATCGGTGAAATCGCTGGGCTTGAATGTGTCGAACCCGTTGCCGCCCAACACCACTCGAATCATGTGCGCCGAAGCCTGCTCAGTACGGACAACTTCGAAGGTGTGAACCGGTCGTCCCGCCACGCTGTCTCCCCTCTTCGCCCTGCCCAGCCGACTATACGAGCTACCGATTCGGGCGGGCTATCCCCCAGCTCCCTTCCCGCCGCGCCACCAGGCCGGCGACCTCCAGCATCGCCAGCGGCCCGAACACCTGTGCCGGCGCCAACCCGGAGGCCACCGCGATCTGATCGACGGTGACCACGCCGCGCCCGGGCAGCGCTTCGTAGACCTGGCGTTCGGCGACGGTGAGCCCGTCCAGCGGTGTGGCCGGCCGCGGCGGATCGGCTGCCAGTTCACCCACCCGACCCGCGAGCTCGATCACTTCGTCCACCCGGGTCACCAACTCGGCGCCGCCGCGCAGCAGCACGTGGCAGCCGGCCGAGGCCGCGCTTGTGACCGGCCCGGGAACCGCCGCCACCGGCCGGCCCAGCAGCCGGGCCCACGCAGCGGTGTTGGCCGCTCCGCTGCGCAGTCCCGCCTCCACCACCACCGTGACCCCTGCCAGCGCCGCCACCAGCCGGTTGCGGGTCAGGAACCGATAGCGGGCCGGACGTACTCCGGGCGGATACTCCGTTACCAGCAGGCCGCTGGCGCCGATGCGATGCAGCAGCGCGGAATGGCCTGCCGGGTAAGCGATGTCGATGCCGCCGGCCAGGACCGCCACGGTGGTCCCGTCTGCGGCCAGTGCCGCACGGTGGGCCGCGCCGTCGATTCCGTAGGCGCCGCCGGAAACCACTGCCACGTCGCGTTCGGCTAATCCGGCGGCCAGGTCCGCAGTCACCAGCTCGCCGTAGGCGGTTGCTGCCCGGGTCCCGACGATCGCGGTGGCTCGCTCGGAGACCTCGTCGAGGCGTGCCGGCCCCACCGCCCAAAGCACGAGCGGTGGCCGACAATCCGGCTTGCCCACGGCATCAGCGCCCCCGAACGCGGCGAACGCCAGCACCGGCCACTCGTCGTCATCGGGAGTGATCAGGCGGCCGCCGCGGCGGTCGAGGATCTCCAGATCCTCAGCGGCGAGATCGATCTCGCGTCGGACTTCGGTGTGGCGGGCCAGCTCCGGACCGACTGCACCGCACCGAATCCGTTGCGCTGCCTCCACCGGGCCGATCCGATCGACCAGCGCGGCCAGCTCCGGGCGTGGCGGCTCGGCGACCCGGGACAGGAAGGCCCACGCCCGCATCGTGGTGGTGTCTGCGGCGGTCATCGGGCCGCACCTGCCTGGCGGAAGCTCAGGGCTGCGGCGACCTCGTCCAGTCCCGGTGACGCCCGCCCGGCCAGATCGCTCAGGGTCCAGGCGACCCGCAGGGTGCGATTGGCGCCCCGGATCGACAGCAGACCGCGGTCCAGCGCGGTGCGCAACGGAGCCATCGCCGCGGTACTGAGCCGAAACCTGCGGCGCAGCAACGCCCCGCTGACCTCGGCATTGGTGTGAAAGCCGTGTGGTGCCCACCGGTGTGCTGCGGCGGCGCGGGCGTGCGCGACCCGGGTACGGACCGCGGCGGTCGACTCGCCGTCCGCCGCCGAGAACGCACCGGCGCGCACCGGATGCATCTCCACCCGCAGGTCCACCCGGTCCAGCAGCGGACCGGACAGCCGGCCCAGGTAGCGCCGCTTCTCCATCGGTTTGCAGGTGCAGTCTCTGGGGTCGGCCGGCGCGCACGGGCAGGGGTTGGCCGCCATGACCAGCTGGAAGCGGGCCGGATAGCAGGCCACCCCGTCGCGCCGCGCCAGCCGGATCTCGCCGTCTTCCAGCGGTGTACGTAGCGCCTCTAGCGCACTGACCCGGATCTCGGCGCACTCGTCGAGAAACAGCACGCCCCGGTGGGCACGGCTCACCGCACCGGGCCGGGCCATTCCGGACCCGCCGCCGACCAGCGCCGCGACACTCGAGCTGTGATGCGGTGCGATGAAAGGCGGCCGGGTGATCAGCGGCGCGCTGCCCGACAGCAGCCCCGCGACCGAGTGGATGGCGGTGACCTCCAACGACTCGCTTTCGGTGAGTGCCGGCAGTAGTCCGGGAAGGCGTTGGGCCAGCATGGTTTTGCCGATTCCGGGTGGGCCGGTCAGCATCAGATGATGGGAACCGGCGGCAGCCACCTCGACAGCGAATCGGGCCTGCGCCTGGCCGACCACCTCGGCGAGGTCCGCGATCGGCTCGGCAGCCGGAGCCGCGGTGGTGATCCGGTCCTGCAGCCGTGCAGCCCTCTCCAGCCAACCGTGCAACCGGCCCAGCGTTGCCACACCGTAAACGTCGATGCCGTCCACCAAGCTGGCTTCGGCGAGGTTGTCCACGGGGACCACCACCGCAGCCCAGCCGCCCTTCTTGGCCGCCAACACCGCCGGCAGCACCCCGTGGACCGGCCGCACCCGCCCGTCGAGTGCGAGCTCCCCGAGCAGCACCGTCTTCTCCAACCGCGACCACGGTGCTTTGCGGTCTGCCGAGAGCACCGCGGCGGCCAGCGCCAGGTCATATACCGAGCCCATCTTCGGCAGCGTCGCCGGCGACAGCGCCAGCGTCAGTCGGGCTGCGGGCCAACGCTGCCCAATGTTGGTGATCGCCGCGCGCACACGATCCCGCGACTCCTGGAGCGCGGCGTCGGGCAGCCCCACCAGATGCACTCCAGGAAGCCCTGAGCTGATGTCGGCTTCGATCTCCACGATCAAGCCGTCAAGGCCGCGCACCGCGACCGAGAACGCCCGACCCAGTGCCATTCAGCCCACCCCCTGCAGATGGGTGATCTCCGGGGTGCGACTGCGCCCGATCCGCACCCCGATCACGTCGAGACGGACCCCTTCCCAGCGCGATTGCTGGCCCGCCAGCCACACCCCGGCCAGCCGCCGCAGCCTGCGCACCTTCGCTGGCCCCACCGCGTACGCCAGCCCGCCGAAGCCGTCACCGCTGCGGGTCTTCACCTCGACGAACACCACGGTGCACGTGAGCCGCTCCGCGGCGATCACATCCAGTTCGCCGTACCGGCAGCGCCAGTTGCGGGCCAGAATTGCCCACCCGTGCCCGACCAGATGGTCGACGGCCACTTGCTCGCCGAAGGCCCCCAGCTCGGTGCGAGACATGGTTGTCATGCCGGTCAGCGTCGGTCAACACTCCGACAGCGTCGAGCCGACACGATCCGAAACCAGCTGCCGGGCACGAAGTTATCCCCAGTACAGCGTTCATCCACAGCTGCAGATGCGGCCGGTCCGGCCCGCTCGCTGCGACCGTGAACCCGTCACCGCCGGCCCACATAGGCTTCGTCGTGCACCCGTTGCGCCATATGGGGGTAATGCAATTCGAAAGCCAAGATCGCCTGACGTGTCACCGATCGCAAGCGCGACGAACCGGTTCAGCCGGCGTGCGCACCCGGCGCGCGAACGATCAACGGCACACCGGGAAAGTAGGCCGCCATCTCAGCGCGGGCACGGCGCAACGCGGCGGTGCCGTAGCCCTTCTTGCGGTGGTCGGGGTGAATCCAGATCCGCACGTTGACCTCGCCGTGGTTGAGGTCGCCGAAGACCATCCCCACCTTGTCCCCGCCGTCAATGGCGACGAACAGTGCCGCGTCCTCGTCGTCGACGCGCGCCAGCGCCGAGCTGATCTCGTCGCCGATGTCGTCGGCCGGCCGACCGGACCCGTCGGCGCTTGCGCCGACGTCGGTGGTTCGGTCCGCCAAGATGTCTCGGTCCTGCTCACCGGAGAACACCCGCAGCACCAGAGTCTCGCCGGAACTGGCCGGCCGGTCACCGAGGGTGAATGTCAGCTCGTTGTTCAGGTCGTTGAGCTCGTCGGCGATCTTGTCACGCGACTCTTTGGTGAGCTGATCCAGCGACATTCCGATCACCGCTTCGCAGCCCAGCGGCGAGACGCCGAGCAGGTCCGCGATCGCCTGCACGGCCGACGCGCGGTCGGTGGAATCGACGATCACGTCGAGCACCTCATGACGGCGCTCCATGGCCTTGAGCAGGGCATTTGTGATTTCACGGCGGGAGACGGCACGGTCGACAGCGGTCATAGGTGTCAGCCTAGACCCAAGTGTGCGCCGACGCGGGGGTGTTCATATGCGGGCCCATCAGCCCGCGAATTGTTCGCGCCGGACCCGCTTGAGGATCTTGCCGGCCGGGTTGCGGCCAAAGGTGTCGTCGGGCAGTTTTATCCGCGCCGGCGCCTCAGGTCAGTGGGTGCACCTAGGCGTCTCGGGCGCTACTCCGGCAGCCGCAGCTCGGGCTTCTCGACCTCTTCGATGTTGACGTCTTTGAAGGTGACCACCCGCACCTGCTTGACGAACCGGGCCGGGCGGTACATGTCCCACACCCAGGCATCTGCCAGCCGAAGCTCGAAATACACCTCGCCGTCGGCGTTGCGGGGCACCATCTCCACGCTGTTGGCGAGGTAGAAGCGCCGTTCGGTCTCCACCACGTAACTGAACTGGCCCACGATGTCCTTGTATTCGCGGTACAGCGAGAGTTCCATCTCGGTTTCGTACTTCTCGAGATCCTCGGCACTCATCTGCTCAGCCGTCCTTCTGCTCGGTTCGTCCCCATTGTCCCAGTCGCCGCGCCAGTCCCGGCCAAGGCGAGTGCCACGTTGCGCACATTGATAAACGAGAAGCGATGCTGGCTGCACGGTCCTAGCGCAGACAGTGCCGCGGTGTGCGCCGCGGTGGAGTAGCCCTTGTGCACCGCGAATCCATAGCCGGGGTGGTCGACGTCCAGCGTCGCCATGTAGCGGTCCCGACTGACCTTGGCCAGCACGCTCGCCGCGGCAATGCACGCCGCCGCCCCGTCACCGCCGATCACCGGAAGCGAGGGCATCGGCAGGCCCGGGACACGGAACCCGTCGGACAGCACATAACCGGGCCGCAGCGGCAGGCCAGCCACCGCGCGCCGCATGCCCTCGATATTGGCCACGTGCACACCGCGCGCATCGACGTCGGCGGGCTCGATGAACACCACGTGGTAGCCCAGCGCGTACCGACAGATCAACGGGAACAGCTGCTCGCGGACCTTCTCGGTGAGCTTCTTGGAGTCGTCGAGCGCAGCCAGGGCCGCGGGTTTGCCCGGCCCGAGCACACAGGCGGCCACCACCAGCGGTCCGGCGCAAGCCCCGCGGCCGACCTCGTCGACCCCGGCGACCGGGCCGAGCCCACTGCGGTACAGCGCCGACTCCAGAGTGCGCAGCCCCGGTGAACGACGAATCACCGTGCGCGGCGGCCAGGCCGGAGCCATCGTTACGGGCCCTGCTCGGCCATCTTCTGGGGATTTACCGATTTTACCGGCCCCCAGCGCGACGGCGGCCAGGCGATGAACCGGGTCTTGCCGATCACGTTGGCCACCGGCACGGTGCCGGCGTCCAGATCTTCTCCGGTGCACAGGATCCGGCGCTGCAGATCGGGCTGGGCCTGGACCGAGTCGCAGTGCGCCCGCGAGTCCGACGAATGGGTGCGGTTGTCACCCATCACCCACAGCCGCCCCTCGGGCACGGTCACCGGACCGAACTCGTTGCCGAGGCAGGGATAGACGAACGGGTCGACCATCAGGGTGGACGGGTTCAGGTAGGGCTCGTGCAGCAGCTTGCCGTCGACGGTCAGGCCGGTGTCGTTTCGGCACTGAACCGTCTGGCCGCCTACCGCGATGACGCGCTTGACCAAGTCGTTCTCGTCCGGCGGGACGAACCCGATGAACGACAGCGCGTTCTGCACCCAGCGCACCGGTGTGTTGGTGGACCGGATCGACTTGTAGCCGACATTCCACGACGGGGGGCCGCGGAAGACCACGACGTCACCGGGCTGCGGTGCGCCGAAGCGGTAGGTGACCTTGTCCACCATGATGCGGTCGCCGACGCAGCCGTGGCAGCCGTGCAGCGTCGGCTCCATCGACTCCGACGGAATGAGGTACGGGCGGGCCACGAACGTCAGCACCAGGTAGTACAACACCAGCGCGATCGTCACCAGCACGACCGACTCGCGCAGGGTGCTGTGCTTGCCGTCCTCGGGCACCTCGGCGGCCTCGGCAGCCTCGGGGGAACTTTCGGGTGATGAGCCCGTGGTTTCGGTCACGAGATCAGGGTAATGACCGCGTCAGCGGTACCGGGGACCGACCGGAGAAAGCCCGGCTCGGGCAAGATCAGCGCTTTTCCTTGATCTTGGCCTTCTTGCCGCGCAGCTCACGCAGGTAGTACAGCTTGGCGCGCCGAACGTCACCGCGCACCACGACGTCGATGTGGTCGACGTTGGGCGAGTGCACCGGGAAGGTCCGCTCCACTCCGACGCCGTAGCTCTCCTTGCGGACGGTGAACGTCTCGCGAACGCCGCCACCCTGCCGACGGATGACCACACCCTTGAACACCTGGATGCGCTCCTTGGAGCCCTCGATCACCTTCACGTGCACGTTGACCGTGTCGCCGGGGGCGAAGGCCGGGATGTCGTCGCGCAGCGACGCCTTGTCGACGATGTCCAGCGTGTTCATTGCGGAAACACTTCCTCGCGGGTCGCGGCTCCGGACCGGCCGACACGCGTTGTGAGCATGCAGACGGTTACCGAGCCGATGGGGTTCGGGCATGTTGTCGCGCTGTGCGGTGACTGGGACGTCAGGACTCCGCTGCAGATCAACCGCAGGCGACAACTGCTCAATTGTGCCAGACGCAGCGCAACCAGTGAAATCGCGCAAATCGCCGCTGGTCGTTCCACACCGAACCTCGCCGCCGTGATAATTCTGGAGGCGACCGAACTGCGCGATCCGCACGCCCACGCGGTAACCTAACCGGCGGGCCGGTGGCAGCAGTGTGGCGAGCCCGTAAACCCGACGTCGGCGCAACTACGCGACTGATTAGCTGTTGAGGAGGCCTTCCGCCGTGCGGCCATCGATGCTTGTGTTGACCATCGTCATGGTGATCTCCACAGTGGTGTTCGGCTGCGACGAGAAAGTCTATGGCGCCGACGCCCAACGGCCGACGCCGTACCGCACGCCCGAGGTGACGCCGGTGGCCACCGCGATCGAAGCTCCCCGGGCGCCTGCGATTCAGCCCGCCGCGGTGGTCGATGGCCTGGCGGCACGCATGCAGCTGTCTCTTATACACATCT
>NZ_JRMM01000069.1:0-22760 GCF_000972905.1 Mycobacterium sp. UM_Kg27 | reverse complement strand
TGTGTATAAGAGACAGGCGTAGCCGCGCACGCGGGATGCGCTGGCTGCCCCCAGCCGATCGAAAGAATGCAAAACCAGCGAAGTACCCTGGACTATCGATGCCCGAGAACCTTGCGATGAACAGCTCGCCGATCGTCATCGGAGACGAAGAGATCTTCGAAGCCCACACGGGCGGGAAGATCTCCGTCGACCTCAAAACCCCGCTGGACACCCAGCGCGCGTTGTCGATCGCCTACACCCCGGGGGTGGCGCAGGTCAGTCGCGCCATCGCCGCCGACCACACGTTGGCGGCCCGCTACACCTGGGCGCACCGGCTGGTGGCCGTGGTCAGCGACGGAACGTCGGTCCTGGGGCTCGGTGACCTTGGCCCGGCGGCGTCCCTGCCGGTGATGGAGGGCAAAGCGGCGCTGTTCAAGACCTTCGCCGGCCTGGACTCCATTCCGATCGTGCTGGACACCAAAGACCCGGACGAGATCGTCGAGACGCTGGTGCGGCTGCGCCCGTCGTTCGGGGCGGTGAACCTGGAGGACATCTCCGCCCCGCGGTGCTTCGAGATCGAGCGGCGCGTGATCGAGGCGCTGGACTGCCCGGTGATGCACGACGACCAGCACGGCACCGCGATCGTGGCCCTGGCGGCGCTGCTGGGTGCGGCCAAGGTGCTCGACCGCGACATCGCGTCGCTGCGGGTGGTGGTCTCCGGTGCCGGGGCCGCGGGTGTGGCGTGCGCGAACATCCTGCTCTCGAGGGGCATCTCGGAGATGATCGTGCTGGATTCGCAGGGCGTGCTGCATCCGGAGCGCTCCGGAATGAACGACGTCAAGCTCGAGCTGGCGCAGCGGACCAATCCTCGTGGACTTACCGGTGGTCTGGCCGAGGCGCTGGCCGGTGCCGACGTCTTCCTGGGCGCCTCCGGTGGCGTGGTGCCCGAGGAGCTGATCGCGTCGATGGCTCCGGGTGGGGTGGTGTTCGCACTGTCGAACCCCGATCCCGAGATCCACCCTGACCTGGCAGCCAAGTACGCGGCGGTGGTGGCGACCGGTCGCAGCGATTTCCCCAACCAGATCAACAACGTACTGGCCTTCCCCGGCGTGTTCCGTGGTGCGCTGGACGCCGGTGCGCGCCGCATCACCGAAGCGATGAAGTTGGCTGCGGCAGAGGCGATTTTCTCCGTCGTCGCCGACGAGCTGGCACCGGACCGTATCGTGCCCAGCCCGCTGGACCCCCGGGTCGAGCCGGCCGTTGCTGCGGCCGTCGCGGCGGCCGCAGAGTCCGCGTCGTAGAGCGCCCGGTGCCCAGGCGACATCACCTGCGCCGCCTGGCGCTGGGATGCGCGGCTGTGCTGATCGCCGGTTGTGGTGCCCATCCGGGGCCGCCGCCACTGGGCGTGGGCATGTCGCTGGATCCGCAGTCGCAGGTCCTGGGCCACCTGTATGCGAGCGCGCTGCGCGGTACCGGCGCCGCGGTGCTCCTTGAGGCCGTCGAAGATCCGGTAACCGGGTTGGACGCGGGGGAGTTGACGGTCGTTCCCGGTTTCACCGGCCGTTTCTTGGTGATGTTCGCCCGCGACTCGGTGGCGCGCTCCGATCGGGGCGTCTACCGGGCGTTGGCCGGCGCGCTGCCGGAGGGCCTCGCGGTCGGCGACTACGCGATGACCGCCGAGGACAAACCCACATTGGCCGTCACGAAGACGACCGCGACCGCGTGGGGAGGCACCGACTTGCCCACGCTCGTCGCGCATTGCGGCGGACTGACCGTCGGCGCTGTCGCGGGCGTGCGGGTCCCGCGCGTGGTGGGCCGGTGCACGCTCCCGAAGCTACGTGAGTTCGCTGATGACGCAGCGTTGTTCGCTGCACTGAAGGCCCGCCAGATCACCGCGGCATGGTCCAGTACCGCCGACCCCGACGTGCCGGAAGGCATGGTGCTGCTCGCCGACACGCGCCCCGCGCTGGTGCGCGCCGAGAATGTGGTGCCGCTGTATCGCCGTAATGAGTTGACCGAAGCCCAACTGCTGGCGGTCAATCAGGTGGCCGGCGTGCTGGACACCGACGCCTTGATCGAGATGCGCCGGCAGGTGGCCGACGGTGCCGACCCGCAGGCTGTCGTGGACGCCTTCTTGGACGAGCACCCACTCGGCAGATAGCCGGGCCTACTGGGGCCTGAGCTTGGGGAGGGCGAACGAGAAAAGGCGCTGGTAGCGCGAGCCCAGGACGCGCACGAGCAGGTCCAGCACTCGCGCGTCGTTTCCGATGAGCACGCGAGCCCGGTTCTTGCTGACGCCGTCGAGGATCACCCGGGCCGCCTCTTCGGCGGTGGTGGAGGCTAGTTTCCGGTCGAAGAAGTCGGCCATGGCCGCGGCGTCCAAACCCTCGGCGACGGTGGCGTTGCGCGCGATCGCGGTCTTGATGCCGCCCGGGTGCACCGTGGTGACCTTGACCGGGTGCTTGTTGATGGCCATCTCCTGGTTCAACGCCTCGGTGAAGCCGCGGACCGCGAACTTCGCCGCGTTGTAGGCGGCCTGGCCGGGCATGGCCAGCAGCCCGAACAAGCTGGAGATGTTGATGACGTGGCCGTCGCCGGACTCGATCAGATGCGGCAGGAAGGCCTTGGTGCCGTTGACCACGCCCCAGAAGTCGACGTCCATCACCCGTTCGATGTCCTTGAACGGGCTGATCTCGACGTCGCCGCTGAACGCGATGCCGGCGTTGTTGTAGATCTGGTTGACCTTGCCGAAGTGCTCTTTGACCTCTTCGGCGTAGGCGAGGAACGCTTCCCGCTCGGTGACGTCGAGGCGATCGGCCTTGACCCGTACCCCCAGCGCTTTCAGCCGCCGCTCGGTCTGGGCGAGCCCCTCGGTGTCGACGTCGCTGATCGCCAGTTGCGCTCCGGAGCGGGCCAGCTCGATGGCCAGCGCTTGACCGATGCCTGAGCCGGCACCGGTGACGACGGCGACTTTCCCCGCGAATCCCTGCATGTGCTCTCCCCAACGGTTGGTGGAACCCCGAGCGTATCCGGTACCGCTGGTACCGCATTGACTGCCCTCGGTGAGCGTGCGCAGTTGCCCAGCAAGACGCGGCGTGTTGCGCACAAACACGCACACTCGCCGGTGGCAAACACGCACACTCGCCGGTGGAAGGCCTAGCCGAATGCCGAGTCGATGATCTCCTGCTGTTCGACCGCGTGCACCTTCGACGACCCCGATGACGGCGCCGACATCGCCCGTCGCGAAATGCGCTTGACCCCGGTCAGCTTCTCCGGCAACAGCTCCGGCAGCTCCAGGCCGAACCGCGGCCACGCGCCCTGGTTGGCCGGCTCCTCCTGCACCCAGAAGAACTCCTTGGCATTCGGGTAGCGGTCCAGCGTTGCGGCGAGGCGGCGCTTGGGCAGCGGGGCCAACTGTTCGATTCGCACGATCGCGATGTCGTCCCGGCCGTCCTTGGCCTTGCGGGCGGCCAACTCGTAGTAGAGCTTGCCGCTGGTCAGCAGCACCCGGGCGACCTTGCTGCGATCGCCCACGCCGTCCTCGTAGGTGGGTTCTTCGAGCACCGAGCGGAACTTGACGTCGGTGAAGTCCTTGACGTCGCTGATCGCCGCCTTGTTGCGCAGCATCGACTTCGGCGTGAACACGATCAGCGGACGCCGGATCCCGTCGAGGGCATGGCGGCGCAGCAGGTGGAAGTAGTTCGACGGCGTCGAGGGCATCGCAATCGTCATCGAGCCCTCCGCCCACAGCTGCAGGAACCGCTCGACGCGTCCCGAGGTGTGGTCCGGTCCCTGGCCCTCGTGGCCGTGCGGCAGCAGCAGCACCACGTTGGACAGCTGGCCCCACTTGGCCTCGCCGGAACTGATGAACTCGTCGATGATCGACTGGGCGCCATTGACGAAGTCGCCGAACTGCGCTTCCCACAACACCAGGGCTTCGGGGTTGCCGACGGTGTAGCCGTACTCGAAGCCGACCGCGGCAAACTCGGAGAGCGGCGAGTCATAGACCAGGAACTTGCCGCCGCTCGGGGTGCCGTCGGCGTTGGTGGCCAGCAGCTGCAACGGGCTGAACTCCGCGCCGTTGGCCTGGTCGATGATCACCGAGTGGCGCTGCGAGAAGGTGCCTCGGCGGGTGTCCTGCCCGGACAACCGGATCAGCTTGCCTTCGGCGACCAGCGAACCCAGTGCCAGCAGCTCGGCGAACGCCCAGTCCACCTTGCCCTCGTAGGCCATCTCACGGCGTCGCTCCAACACCGGCAGGACCCGTGGGTGCACGGTGAAGCCCTCGGGAACGGCTAAGAACGCGTCGCCGATGCGGGCCAGCATCGCCTTGTCCACCGCGGTGTTCAGGCCGCGCGGCACCTGCTGCTCGGACTCCACCGACTCGCTGGGCAGCGCGGCGTGCTTCTCCAGTTCGCGAATCTCGTTGAACACCCGCTCCAGTTGGCCGTGGTAGTCGCGCAGTGCGTCCTCGGCCTCCTTCAGCGAGATGTCGCCACGGCCGATCAGGTCTTCGGTGTAGCTCTTGCGGACGCTGTTCTTGGTGCCGATCACGTCGTACATGTACGGGTTGGTCATCGACGGGTCGTCGCCCTCGTTGTGCCCGCGGCGGCGGTAGCACAGCATGTCGATGACGACGTCGGTGTGGAACTTCTGCCGGAAGTCCACCGCCAGTCGGGCCACCCAGTCGCAGGCCTCCGGGTCGTCGCCGTTGACGTGGAAGATTGGCGCGCCGATCATCTTGGCCACGTCGGTGCAGTATTCGCTGGAGCGTGAGTAGTCCGGCGCTGTGGTGAAACCGATCTGGTTGTTGACCACGATGTGGATGGTGCCGCCGACCCGGTAGCCGGGCAGCAGTGCCATGTTCAGCGTCTCGGCCACCACGCCCTGGCCGGCGAACGCGGCGTCGCCGTGCAGCATCATCGGGACGACCGAGAACGGCGGCTTGTCTTCGGTGCCCGAGGCGCCGCGGCCCAGCAGGTCCTGGCGAGCACGGACCAATCCTTCGAGCACCGGGTCCACGGCCTCCAGGTGCGACGGGTTGGCGGTCAGCGACACCTGAATGTCGTTGTCGCCGAACATCTGCAGGTACACCCCTGTGGCACCCAGGTGGTACTTGACGTCGCCGGAGCCGTGCGCCTCGGCCGGGTTGAGGTTGCCCTCGAACTCGGTGAAGATCTGCGAGTAGGGCTTGCCGACGATGTTGGCCAGCACATTGAGCCGGCCGCGGTGCGGCATGCCGATGACAACTTCGTCGAGGCCGTGCTCGGCGCACTGGTCGATGGCCGCGTCCATCATCGGGATGACGGTCTCGGCGCCCTCCAGGGAGAACCGCTTCTGGCCGACGTACTTGGTCTGCAGGAAGCTTTCGAACGCCTCGGCGGCGTTGAGCTTACTCAGAATGTATTTCTGCTGCGCCACAGTCGGTTTGATGTGCTTGACTTCGACGCGCTCCTGCAGCCACTGCTGCTGCTCGGGCTCGAGGATGTGGGTGTACTCGACGCCGACATGGCGGCAGTAGGCGTCGCGCAGCACCGACAGGATCTCGCGCAGCTTGCGGATGTCACCGCCGGGCAGGCCCTCGACTTTGAATTCGCGGTCCAGGTCCCACAACGTCAGGCCGTGGCTCTGCACGTCCAGATCGGGGTGGCTGCGGAACCGGGTGTTATCCAGGCGCAGCGGGTCGATGTCGGCCATCAGGTGGCCGCGGTTGCGGTAGGCGGCGATCAGCTCGACGACGCGGGCGTTCTTGTCGACGACCGAGTCCGGGTTGTCGGTGCGCCACCGCACCGGCTCGTAGGGGATGGACAGTTCGAAGAAGATCTCGTCCCAGAACGCGTCGGAGAGCAGCATCTCGTGCACCGTGCGCAGGAAGTCGCCCGATTCCGCGCCCTGGATGATGCGGTGGTCATAGGTCGAGGTGAGGGTGATGACCTTGCCCACCCCGAGTTCGGCGATCCGCTGCTCGCTGGCGCCCTGGAACTCGGCGGGGTACTCCATCGCGCCGACGCCGATGATCGCGCCCTGCCCGGCCATCAGCCGTGGCACCGAGTGCACGGTGCCGATGGTGCCGGGGTTGGTCAGCGAGATGGTCACCCCGGCGAAGTCCTCGGCGGTGAGCTTACCGTCGCGGGCTCGACGCACGATGTCTTCATAGGCGTCGACGAACTGCGCGAAGCGCAGCGATTCCGAGCCCTTGATGGCAGCCACCACCAGGGAGCGCTTGCCGCCGGCGCCTTGCAGGTCGATAGCCAGCCCCAGGTTGGTGTGGGCCGGTGTGACGGCGTTCGGCTTGCCGTCGACCTCGGCGAAATGCCGATTCATGTTGGGGAACTGCTTGACCGCCTGCACGATCGCGTAACCCAGCAGGTGGGTGAACGAGATCTTGCCGCCGCGAGTGCGTTTGAGCTGGTTGTTGATGACGATGCGGTTGTCGATCATCAGCTTGGCCGGCACGGCGCGCACGCTGGTTGCCGTCGGCACCTCCAGGGAGGTGGACATGTTCTTGACCACTGCCGCCGCGGCGCCACGCAACACCTGCAGCTCGTCGTCGGCGAGGGGTGGCGGTGCTTGCGAGGCGGCGGGCTTAGCGGCCGGGGCCGGTGCCGGCTTAGCGGCGGGGGCCGGTGCCGGCTTGGCGGTGGGGGCCGGTGCCGGCTTGGCGGCCGCTGCCGCGGGGGCGGGTGCTGCAGGAGCCGGGGCCGCCGGCTGCGCCGCGGTAGCAGGGCGGGCCCCCGCCGGTGCGGCCGCGCCGTCACCTTGTTGCGCGTCGGGCTTGTAGTCGGCCAGGAACTCATGCCAGCTCGGATCCACAGAGGAGGGATCCTCGCGGAATTTGCGGTACATCTCCTCGACTAGCCACTCGTTCTGACCGAAGGGTGAACTGATACCGCTCACGACAGCTTCTCGCCTCGATTCCTGGTCGTTTGGCGTGGCACTTGCGCCCGCACCCGCCTGCCTCATAAAGGCTAGCCCCTCGGAGATATTCCGCCAGGCTCGCGGCCGATTGTCCGCCGGCCGCGATCCCGCCGACGGTTATGCGGAGTGGGCTGGAGAGCCTGGGCCGTCGTGCAGGGTCGGCACCAGGTGCAAGTTCACCGGCCAGCGGCGGGCGGGGTCGCCGAACGCCTTGCGGGCATTGCTGATGATCTTCTTGCCCATCAGCCGGTTGCCGATGGCGCCGATCACAGCTCCCAGGCCGACCGGCAACAGCTTGCCGAACGCGAGCGCCCCGCGGCGCAGGGTGAAGCGCTTGACGAAGTACCGCAGCAGCCGGGAGTTCAACTCCTTGACCGCCGGCAGCGGCAGCGCGGCGACACCGGCAGATCCTTCGGCGAGCCACGCGCCGCTGGTGCGGCCCGGACCCAGCAGGTCGGCGAGCGCGCCCTTGCCCTGGTCGCCCACCAGCACCGCCAGCACCAGCGCGCGGCGCCGATCGCGGTTGTCCACGGGAATGCCGTGTACCTCCGCGACGGACAGCACGAAGAACGCGGTGGCCTCCAGGAAGACCGCGGTCTCCCCGGCAACCGCCGACAGCGCCATCAGGGTGCCGATCGCCGGCACGGCCGCGGTGGCGCCCACCGCGGCGCCGCTGGCTGTTGCCGCCGCCAGAAAGCGCTTCTCCAGCTTGGCGATCACCTGGGCCGGGTCGGCATCGGGATCAGTTCGCCGTAGGCGCTCCACGTAGGCCCGCACCGCCGGACCCTGCACCCGCTCGCTGCGCTCGATGACCCGCGCCAGCACCCGCGCCGCCATGGTCGGCTTCTCCTCGTCGAAGGTCGGCGCCGGTACTTGCGCCGGCCGTCGCCGTCGAAAGATGCCCATGGTTGCCTCCCGTTCGGACTCGGTGGAGTTCAGGCTAACGCGCTGCCGTTTGTTTACCCGTTTCAACGGACGCGATCGTCACCCGCAGCGAACAGCGCCGTGGCGATCCGAGTTGTTCCCGTCATTATCTGTCCGTAGCGTCGCAGTGAGGTGGGTTGATGCCCCGAACGGCACCGCGCAGCGACGGGAGGGCGGCGCTTGAGCAGCACGTATGACGACCCGGTACGCGCGATCGCGCGTACCGGTCCGGCGCGCGCGGCTGACCCGGTAAATCCGTGGAATGCCCTGTGGGCGATGATGCTCGGCTTCTTTGTGATCTTGGTGGATTCCACGATCGTGGCCGTCGCCAACCCGAGCATCATGTCGGCGCTCGACATCGGCTACGACACCGTGATCTGGGTCACCAGTGCCTACCTGCTGGGCTACGCGGTACCGCTGCTGGTCGCCGGTCGTCTCGGCGACCAGTTCGGGCCCAAGAACCTGTACCTGATCGGGCTGGCGGTGTTCACCGCAGCGTCGCTGTGGTGCGGACTTGCCGGGAGCATTGAGATGCTGATCGCCGCCCGGGCGGTCCAGGGTGTCGGCGCCGCTCTGTTGACCCCGCAGACCTTGTCGGTGATCACCCGGACGTTCCCTCCGGACCGCCGCGGCGCGGCCATGAG
Organism: Mycobacterium sp. UM_Kg27; assembly: GCF_000972905.1. Lineage (NCBI taxonomy): Bacteria > Bacillati > Actinomycetota > Actinomycetes > Mycobacteriales > Mycobacteriaceae > Mycobacterium > Mycobacterium sp. UM_Kg27. The sequence goes on along the minus strand of NZ_JRMM01000069.1, from coordinate 14,295 downwards.
CGTGTGGGGGGCGACCGCCGGGGTTGCCACCCTGATCGGACCGCTGGCCGGCGGCGTGCTGGTCGACCGGCTGGGCTGGGAGGGGATCTTCTTCGTCAACGTCCCGATCGGCGCCATCGGCCTGGTGCTGGCCATCGTGCTGATTCCCGACCTGCCGGTGCACCGGCACCGCTTCGACGTCCTCGGCGTGGCGCTGTCGGGGGCCGGAATGTTCCTGCTGGTCTTCGCCCTGCAGGAAGGCGAGTCGCAGGGGTGGGCGCCCTGGATCTGGGCGCAGATCTTCGGCGGCGTCTGCTGCATGGTGGCTTTCGTCTATTGGCAGGCCGTCACCGACGGCGAGCCGTTGGTGCCCCTGCACATCTTCCGTGACCTTGACTTCGGGCTGGCCAACATCGGCGTGGCGGTCGTCGGCTTCGCGGTCACCGGGATGGTGCTGCCGGTGATGTTCTACGCGCAGGCGGTGTGCGAGATGTCACCCACCCGTTCTGCGCTGCTGACCGCCCCGATGGCGATCGCCAGCGGCCTGCTGGCACCCATTGTGGGAAAGATCGTCGACCGCGCTCATCCCCGGGCGGTGGTCGGTTTCGGCTTCTCGGTACTGGCGATCGGGCTCACCTGGCTGTCCATCGAGATGACCCCGGTGACCCCCATCTGGCGGCTGGTGCTGCCGTTTGCGGTGATCGGGGTTGGCATGGCGTTCATCTGGTCGCCGCTGGCGGCCACCGCCACCCGCAACCTTCCGCCGCATCTGGCCGGTGCCGGGTCCGGGGTCTACAACGCGACGCGCCAGGTCGGGGCGGTGTTGGGCAGCGCCGGTATGGCCGCGTTCATGACGTCGAGGATCGCCGCCGATCTGCCGCCGATGCCAGGCGGTCGGCCCCCCGAGCGTGCTTCCGCGGTCTTGCAGCTGCCCGAGTTCCTTCACGAGCCGTTCGCCTTGGCCATGTCGGAGGCGACGCTGCTGCCGGCGTTCGTGGCGCTCTTCGGTGTGGTGGCCGCGCTCTTCATGGTCGGCTATGTCATCGACCCGGCCCGCCGCAGCGACCGTGGCACCGGTGCTGACTATTTCGACGACCTCGACGACTTCGACGAGCCGGACGACTTCGAGGCCCTCGATGACCGCGACGAGGATCCCGGTAACACCAGAGCGCCCGAACGCGTCAGCCTGCCGCGACACTTCCACGCCCCGAAGGCCGAACCCGAGGTCGTCGAACGCACCGAGCCGATCCCGGTTGTCGCGCCGAAGCCCCCCCGAGCCCGTAGTCCGCAGGACTCCGCCACCGAGCCGCTCACCGTCGAGATTCCGCGGGCACCGACGTTGATTGCCGCGGCCGAACCGGCGCCACTGCACCACAACGGCGTTGACGTCGATGCGGGTCGCCATCTGCGCACGCTCCCCAACGGGAGTGCGGTACCTGACGTGCTGGCCAAGTTCGGGATCACCGGCAACAATCCGACCCGCCGAAATCGGCACTATCGGGAGGACCCCGACGACACCGACGCCTTCGGGCGGCATTCACGGCGCGACAGTCGGTTCTAGGGGACGCGGCCGGTCACCGGGTGGTGTTGCCGACGATCTCCACCGCGTTGCCGTTCCAGTGGAATTTCACGATCCCGGCCAACCCCGGTATGCCGCTGGCGTTTCGCAGCGCAACCGTGTCGCCGGTGGACTGCGCCACGTCGATACCGCTGAATCCGTAAGTGTCTGGCACGGCTTGGGGAAGGAATTCGCCGCGGTGAAACAGCACCGCACGGGTACTGGGGTGTTCGGCGTTGGTGTTGGCCTTGACGATCACCGCAGAGATGTCGGCACAGGTGTTGTAGTTGCCGGCCAGCGGCTCCGGACTCCACGGCTGCTTGCTGCGCGGGTCGTGGGGCAGCTCGGAGACGGCCTTGGCGATCGCCGGCGCGGCCAGATTGACCGCGCACGGGTCGGCGGGGGCCGGGCTGCCCGATGTTGCGGACGCGGTGGTGGGGGGCGCTTCCGGCGGCGCGGCGGCCGGGATGGTGTTCTCCGGGGTTTTGGCGACGGTGGAGTCGCCCGAACCGCAACCGGCCAGCAGAGCTGCGGCCAGTGCGGATATCACGGCCAACGGTTTGGCGGCACCCAACACACCGGGCACCGTACCGGCCGGGCGCGGGGAACCGGGGGAGGCGCGGCCGAGCACCGATGTCGGTAGCCCTGCGCCGGCGAGCAACAGTGGCAGTAGCTGGGCCGCTTTGCCCGTAGACTGCTAAGCGCTATGACCTCGCCTGATGCCCCCGCTGAGCCCTTCCCAGATACCACCGGGTCCCTTTCGGACCCACCTGCTGGTTATCTTCCCGACCCACCCGCCCCGACCTTCGCCGACCTGCAGATCCACCCCTCGGTTCTGAAAGCTGTCGTCGACGTCGGCTATGAAACGCCCTCGGCGATTCAGGCCGCCACCATCCCGGCCCTGCTGGAGGGTTCCGACGTGGTCGGGCTGGCCCAGACCGGTACCGGCAAGACCGCCGCGTTCGCCATCCCGATCCTGTCGCGCATCGACACCACCAGCAAAGCCACCCAGGCGCTGGTGCTCGCGCCCACTCGCGAGTTGGCTCTGCAGGTCGCCGAGGCATTCGGGCGCTACGGTGCGCATCTGCCAAGGATCAATGTGCTGCCGATCTACGGTGGCGCCTCCTACACCGTGCAGCTGTCCGGGCTGAAGCGCGGCGCGCAGGTCGTGGTCGGCACTCCGGGCCGGGTCATCGACCATCTGGAACGCGGCAGCCTGGACTTGTCGCACCTGGACTACCTGGTGCTCGACGAGGCCGACGAGATGCTGCAGATGGGATTCGCCGAGGACGTCGAGCGCATCCTGGCCGACACTCCCGAGCACAAGCAGGTGGCCCTGTTCTCGGCGACCATGCCGTCGGCTATTCGCCGCATCACCAACCGCTACCTGCACGACCCCGTCGAAGTCACCGTCAAGGCGAAAACCACCACGGCGGAGAACATCTCCCAGCGCTACATCGAGGTCGCCGGGCCACGCAAGATGGACGCCCTGACTCGGGTGCTCGAAGTCGAGCCCTTCGAAGCGATGATCGTCTTCGTCCGCACCAAACAGGCCACCGAGGAGGTTGCCGAAAAGCTGCGCGCCCGAGGGTTTTCCGCGGCGGCGATCAACGGTGACATCGCGCAGGCGCAACGCGAGCGGACCATCGCCGCGCTCAAGAGCGGCAACCTCGACATCCTGGTCGCCACCGATGTCGCCGCCCGCGGACTGGACGTGGAGCGCATCTCGCACGTCGTCAACTACGACATTCCCAACGATCCCGAGGCCTATGTGCACCGGATCGGGCGCACCGGACGAGCCGGGCGTTCGGGAAGCGCGCTGCTATTCGTCAACCCGCGGGAACGCCACCTGCTCCGGCTGATCGAGAAGGTCACGCGGCAGAAGCTGGTCGAGGCGGAGCTGCCCAGCGTCGACGACGTCAACGCCCAGCGGGTCGCCAAGTTCGCCGACGCGATCACCAACCATCTTGGAGCGTCGGGCATCGAGTTGTTCCGCCGACTGGTCGAGGACTACAGCCGCGAGCACAACGTGCCGATGGCCGACATTGCCGCCGCGCTGGCGCTGCAGTCCCGTGACGGCGAGGCGTTCCTGATGGTCGAGCCGCCGCCGGACAAGCGACGCGAACGCATCAAGCCGGATCGCGACGACCGCAGAGGCGACCGCAAGGGCCCGCCGAAAGACGGATTCGCCACCTATCGGATCTCGGTCGGCAAGCGCCACAAGGTCAACCCGGGTGCGATCGTCGGGGCACTGGCCAACGAGGGTGGCCTGAATCGCAGCGATTTCGGCAATATCAGCATCAAGGTGGACCACTCGGTGGTCGAGCTGCCCGCCAAATTGTCCGGCAAGACCCTCAAGGCGTTGGAGCAGACCCGGATTCAGGGCCAGCTAATCAACCTGCGTCGCGAACGGCCCTCTGGTAAACCCGATCGCCGCGGCGAGGGCGGGTACCGGAAACGGACCGAATGACCCTGCCGCGCGACGACGTCGCCCAGGGCGGGCTCGAGCAGGTCGCTGGAGTGGATCGGGTCGCGTCGCTGACCGGCGTGCGTGCGGTCGCCGCGATCCTGGTGGTCGGAACACATGCGGCCTACACCACCGGCAAGTACACCCACGGCTACGCCGGGTTGCTGGGTTCCCGGATGGAGATCGGGGTGCCGATCTTCTTCGTGCTCTCCGGTTTTCTGCTGTTCCAGCCGTGGGTGCGAGCCACCGCATTGGGGCAGCCGGACCCATCGGTGCGCCGGTACGCCTGGCACCGGGTGCGGCGCATCATGCCCGCCTATGTCGTGACGGTGCTACTGGCTTACGTGATCTATCACTACCGCACCGCCGGCCCGAACCCCGGCCACAGCCCGATCGGGTTGCTGCGGAACCTGACACTGACCCAGATCTACACCGACAACTACATGTTCGGTTATCTGCACCAGGGTCTCACCCAGATGTGGAGCCTCGCAGTCGAAGTCGCCTTCTACGTACTGCTGCCGCTGCTCGCCTACGCGGCGTTGGTCTGGCTGTGCCGCCGACAGTGGCGGCCGGGGCTGCTGCTGGCCGGGCTGGCTGCGGCGGCGGCGATCACGCCGGCCTGGTTGACGCTCGTACACACGACCGATTTCCTGCCCGACGGCGCCCGGCTGTGGCTGCCGGGCTATCTGGCCTGGTTCGTCGCCGGGATGATGCTCACGGTGCTGCGGGCGATGGGTGTGCGCTGTTACGGCTTCGTGGCGATTCCGTTGGCGCTCATCTGTTATCTCATCGCTTCCACACCGATCGCGGGGGAGCCGACCACATCACCGGCCAAACTGTCCGAGGCCTTGGTCAAGGCCGGGTTCTACGCGGTGATCGCCGCGTTGCTGGTGGCGCCGCTGGCGTTGGGCAATCGCGGTTGGTACGCGCGGCTGTTGGCGAGCCGACCGATGGTGTGGCTGGGGGAGATCTCCTATGAGATCTTCCTGGTTCACCTGGTGCTGATGGAGGTGGTGATGGTCGAGGTGCTGCGCACTCCGGTCTACACCGGCTCGATGCTGGCGCTGTTCGTGCTCACCATGCTGGTCACGGTGCCGGTGTCGTGGCTGCTGCACCGTTTCACCCGGGTGCGGGCCTGAGCCGTGTTCCGGGCCGGATCGGTGGGCACGTGCCCGGCCGGACTATTGGCACAGTTGCCCGGCTTTGAGCGACAAATCGCGGGGGACTCGTCCACGCACGCGCAGTTGTCGCTCAGAGGCGGGCCATCCTCCTATTCCCCCGAGCCGACCCGCGCCGACCTGAGCCGTCCCGGCGAGACCACAACCGGTACCACGAACTGCGTCAGCATTTCCCGCTCGTCGTCGGCGTCACGACCGGGGAAGCTCAGCATCGACGTGACCACGCGCACCACCCATCGGGCGCGTTGCGCAACAGCGTCGCTGTCCTCGGCGCCCAATGCGGACAGAAACGACGCCACCATCACGGTGATGACATCGGACTGCGCGGCCATCGCGGCACCGATCGGTGGTCCGGTCTCGGCGAACCATGACGCCAGCGCGGGGTTGCCGCGCACCAGCGCCAGGGATTCGGTGATCCCGGCGACCAGCCGGTCCGCCGGGTCGTCGATGCCGGCCAGCCGTCGCGTCAACTCGTGATAGAGCGCATTGGCCCAGCGGTGCACGTAGGCGGTGTGCAGCGCGTCGCGGCTCTCGAAGTACCGATACAGCGTGGCGCGGGAGCAGCCTGCGGCGCGGGCGATCTCATTCATGCCCACCGAGGCGGGGTCCTGTTCGGCGAACAGCTTTTCCGCCGCGTCGAGAATCTTCTCGGTGGCCAGCTCGCCACGCTGATCGGACAGCCAGGACCGGCCGGCCATCACGATCCTGCGGTGAAGGGAACCGACAGTGGACGTCGCACGTAGCTGCCGCCGGACCACACGATCCCGGCTTCGTCGATCGTGTAGTTCGGGCAGCGGGCCATCAGTTCCTCCAACGCCACCCGCGCCTGCATCCGGGCCGCCTGGTTGCCGATGCAGTGGTGGGCGCCGTAGCTGAAGGTGAGGATCTGGTGGGGCTTGCGCCGCACGTCGAGTTCGCCGGCGTCCGGCCCGAACTGTCGTTCGTCGCGGTTGCCCGAGCCGTAGAGCAGCAACACCTTACGGCCCGCCGGAATGGTGGTGTCGCCGACGAGGGCGTCCCGGGTGGTGGTGCGTGCCAGTCCCTGCACGGGCGAGGTCAGCCGCAGCAACTCCTCGACGGCGTCGCGGATCAGCTCGGGGTTCTCCACCAGCAGCTGACGCTGATCCGGGTGCTGCTGCAGCAGTTGCACTGAGCCGCCGAGCATTCCAGTCGTCGTATCGTTGCCGCCGGTGACCATGGTGAAGGTGAAAGCCAGCACCGACAGCAGTCCCTTGATGTCGCCGTCGGCGCCCAACCCGGCAGCCACCAGATGCGAGACCGTGTCGTCTTCGGGCTCGGTGCGGCGGCGTTCGATGAGCGCGCCGAAGTAGGCCATCATCTCTCCGACCGCGTCCCCGGCCGAGGCGACCCCGTCTTCGCTGACGGTGGCCGCGACCACCGCGTCGGTCCAGCGGTCGAACTGGCTGCGGTCCTCCTCCGGTACACCGAGGTAGTGCGCGACCACCATCGACGGCAGCGGTTTGAACAGCTCGCCGACGATGTCCCCGGTGCCGCCGTTGGCCCGCAGCCGCTCGATGCGTTCGACGACGAACTCGCGGACCTTGGGCTCCAGCAACTCCACCTGCCGCGGCATGAAGCCACGGGCCACCAGCTTGCGAAACTCGGTGTGCACCGGCGGATCCTGCATCACCATCGGCGGGTTGTCGGCCAGGCCGATCAGTTCCAGCTCGCGGTAGTTGACGGTCAGCCCCTGGGCGGACGAGAACGTCTCATGGTCGGCGGCGGCGGCCCAGATGTCGGCATGACGGGACAGCACGTAGTAGTCCTGGTCGGGTGCGTCCGGCGGGACCACCCGGTGGACCGGGTCGTGGTCGCGCAATGCGGCGTACATCGGCCAGGGATTGGGCCAGGTGTCGGCGTTGCCGAGCTCAAACTTCGGATGAGACATCGTGGTCGTCATGTCTCATTGATACGACAGCGGCATGCGCGTGTCAATGGCCAGGTGCGTTCAGATGCCCGAACCCGGATTCAGGATGTTCAGCGGGTCGAGTGCGGCCTTGACGCGCTGGTTCAGTGCCATCACGTCGGGACCCAGCTGCTCGCCCAGCCACGGTCGCTTCAACCGCCCCACGCCGTGCTCGCCGGTGATAGTGCCGCCCAGCGTCAAGGCCAGCTCCATGATCTCGCCGTAGGCAAGCTCGGCACGACGCACCTGATCGGGGTCGCGCGGGTCGTGCACGATCAGCGGGTGCGTGTTGCCGTCGCCGGCATGCGCGATCACCGAGATCAGCAACCGGCGCTCCGCGGCGATCTTCTCGATACCGGTGATCAGCTCCGCCAACCGCGGCACCGGCACCCCGACGTCCTCCAACAGCAACGGCCCCTTCGCCTCGACCGCCGGAATGCAGAACCGCCGGGCCGCGACGAAGCCTTCGGCTTCGACCGGGTCATCGGTGGAGAACACCTCCTTGGCGTGGTGCGCGTTGAACACCTGGGCCATCAACTCGACATCCTCGGCGCCCGCGTGACCGCGCTCGTCGGAGGCCGCCACCAGCATGGCCGCTGCCTCGCGGTCCAGGCCCATGCGCAGCTGGTCTTCTACGGCGTTGATCGCCGCCGAGTCCATGAACTCCAGCATCGAAGGGCGCAGCCGCCCGGACACGTCGAGCACCGCCTCGGCAGCGGCGGTCACCGAGGCGAAAGTGGCCACCACCACAGCCGATTTCGACTGAGCGGGCAACAGTCGCAGGGTCACCTCGGTGACCACCCCGAGGGTGCCCTCGCTGCCGACGAACAGCTTGGTCAGCGAGAGTCCGGCGACGTCTTTGAGGCGGGGTCCGCCCAGGCGCACCGCGGTGCCGTCGGCCAACACCACCTGCAGGCCCAGTACATAGTCGGTGGTCACGCCGTACTTGACGCAGCACAGCCCGCCGGCGTTGGTGGCGATGTTGCCACCGATGCTGCAGATCTCGAACGACGACGGGTCCGGCGGGTACCACAGTCCGTAGGCGGCGACGGCCTTCTTCACCTCGGCGTTGAACAGGCCCGGCTGGCACACCGCGGTACGGGTGACGGGGTCGACGGTGATGTCGCGCATCTTCTCGGTACACAGCACGATCCCGCCGTCGATCGCGGTGGCGCCGCCGGACAGGCCGGTGCCCGCGCCGCGAGTCACCACCGGCACCCGGTGAGCGGTAGCCCATCGCATGACCGTCTGCACTTCTTGGGTGCGCAGCGGGCGCACCACTGCCAAGGGCTGGCCCGCCATCGGGTCCAGCGCTTTGTCCTGGCGATAGCCGGCGGTGATCGTCGGGTCGGTGACCACCATGCCGTCGGGGAGTTCGGTTATCAGCTGGGTCAGCGCCTCGGCGATCACCCAGGTGATCCTAGCCGCGGCATCTGGCGGGACGCCCCCGCGCAGGAGCGGCCAGCCGCGGTCAGCTGGTGACCAGTCCGCCCAGGGTGCCGATGAGCCCCAGCGCCGGATCCAGCAGGTATGCCTGGACGCCGGTCACGTCGAACAGCAGTTGGACGGCTTCGCCGATCGGGCCGGCGATCGCGGTGAAAGCGGTGAAGGGGTTGATGTAGTCGTTGAGCCAGGAGGCCACCTGCGCGTAGGGAGCGCCGATCTCGTCGGCCGACCAGGCGCGAGCGTCGTCGAAGAGTCCCATCAGCTCGGCGTAGCCGGGCAGGTCCAGGCCGATGAGATTCAGTGCGTTGTCGGCGCCCTGCACGCTCGCCTGCGCGAACTGGAGCGCGAAGGTCACCGGGTCGAGTGTCGGGATCAGCTGTGCCGGCGTCGGCTCTCCGAAAGGCACGGATCTGTCGTATCCGGCTTCGACGATCACCCGCAGCGCCGGTTGCACGACGTCGAGCCACGACTCGGGCACTCCCAAGGTGCGCAGCGGACTCAGCAGCGGCAATTCGGCGGTTGGGATGAAGTAGAAGGTGGTGTCGCCGGTGATCTGCTTGACGATCTCGGTGGAGCCCAGCACGTACTCGTCGACAAACGGGCCTGTCATGGGCTCCGACGGGGGCCACACCGCGGGAACCAACTGCGGCAGAGGCCCACCGCCGTAACCCCCGTGGGTGTAGATGAATCCGAGCAAGGCGTTGAAGTCGGCCACCAGGTTGATGGGAAATTGCGGGAAGTCCGAATTCGCGTCGTACTGCGCGGTGACGTCGATGGTGGCGATTCCGCCGTTGGTCGGCTCGGCCCCGTTGAAGTCCAGACCGGGCATCCCCGGGATCACCAACCCCTCGAACCGCTCCAGGAAGCCCCCGTTGGGGCGGTTGCCCGAGCCGAGCAGGAAAAAGGTGACATCGGGGGCGGGTTGCCCCGACTGCATCAGGTTGATCTTTTCCAGGACCGCGATCTGGGCGCTCTGCGAATACCCCGACACCAGGTAGGGCCGGCCGTCGGGCTGTTGAGCCATCGCAGCCTGAAGGTTCGCCAGACCGGTGGGAATCGACGTGCTGGCACCCGATGCCGGATAGGGGACCGTCACCGGGGTGTAGGTGCCCCCGGTTGCGGGATCGATGTAGTCGCTGACGATCGCTTCTTGCCAGCGCTGACTGGGAGTCGGCATGAAGGTGCCGCCCATGACCAACGCCGTCAGCGCATCCTCAGGGCTGTCGGCGTGGGCCGGTGCCACCGGCCCGGCGAACAGGAGCAACGTGGCGCTCAGCACTGTCGGCACAAGCCGCTCGGAAAGTCGGCGCAAGCCCATGGTCAGCCCTTCTCCGCCTCAAGGTCGGTCAACTATGTCTGAGAAACTCTCAGAAAACAAGGCTGCCTTCCCGCCCCGCCCCGTCGGCATGCAGAGTGAGGCAATGCTGAAGCACCCCCGCACCGGTCAGCCGTTCGACTCGCCGGTGCCGCCCGGGGCAGGCTGGCCCGGCGATCCGGCAACCCCGGAAACGCCACCGGCTGCCGATGCCGCACAGGTGGTGCGGCTGGCCGACCAAGTCGAGTCGATCGACGAACTCGACGCGCTGATCAGCGTCTGCCGGGCCTGCCCCCGACTGGTGACTTGGCGTGAGCAGGTGGCCGTGGTCAAGCGAAAGTCCTTTGCCGACCAGCCGTATTGGGGGCGACCGGTGCCCGGCTGGGGCTCCTCGAAACCCAAGATCGTGATCGTCGGATTGGCGCCTGCTGCCAATGGCGCCAACCGCACCGGCCGCATGTTCACCGGCGACCGGTCTGGCGACCAGCTGTATGCGGCGCTGCACCGAGCCGGTCTGGTCAACCAGCCCACCAGCGTCGACGCTGCGGATGGGTTGCACGCCAACGGCATCCGGATCATCGCGCCGGTGCGCTGTGCCCCACCGGACAACGCCCCGACCACCGTCGAGCGCAACACGTGCGCGCCGTGGATCGACACGGAGTGGCAGTTGATCGCGCCCCACGTGCGGGTGTTGATCGCGCTAGGTGGCTTCGCCTGGCAGGTCGCACTACGGGTTGCCGCCGACCCGGTGCCCAAACCCAAGCCGAAGTTCGCCCACGGCGCGCTCGCCCAGCTCGGTCCGGCATTGCGGCTGCTGGGCTGTTATCACCCCAGTCAACAGAACATGTTCACCGGACGGTTGACCCCGGCGATGCTGGACGACATCTTCGCGCAAGCGTCGGTGTTGGCGGGACTATCCGGCTGAGTTCCGGTGTTGATCAGTAGCGTGCGTCTTTCCGTTCTTGATCTCGTCCCCGTCCGCACCGACCAGTCCACCGCCGATGCGCTGGCGGCGACGGTACGGCTGGCCCAGACCGCCGACCGCCTCGGATTCACCAGATACTGGGTGGCCGAGCATCACAACATGCCCTCGGTGGGCGCTACCAGCCCGCCGGTACTGCTGGCCTACCTCGCCGCGCAGACGGCGCGGGTGCGGCTCGGCTCCGGTGGGGTGATGCTGCCCAACCACGCCCCGCTGGCCGTTGCCGAACAGTTCGCGCTGCTGGAGGCCGCAGCGCCCGGCCGGATCGACCTGGGGATCGGGCGGGCCCCCGGATCGGACCCGGTCACGTCGGTCATGCTGCGCTCCGGCCGGGGCGACGAGGACATCGCGAATTTCCCCGACTATCTCGACCATGTCCGGGCGATGATGAGCAGCCGCGGCGTGCAGGTCCAGTTGCGTGACGGCGACTACCTGCTCAAGGCCACCCCGGCCGCGGTCGGCGAACCGCGGCTGTGGCTGCTGGGGTCGAGCATGTATTCGGCGCGGCTGGCCGCGGCCAAGGGCCTGCCGTACGTGTTCGCCCACCATTTCTCCGGCCAGGGCACCGCGGAGGCGCTGGCCTACTATCGGCAGAATTTCACGCCCAGCGAAGTGTGTTCCGCACCGACGACGTTTCTCACCGTCAACGCGTCTGTTGCCGAAACCCGTGACGAGGCAACGGCGTTAATGCTGCCCAACCTGCAGATGATGGCTCGGTTGCGGACCGGGCGACCGCTGGGCGCGGTTGATCTGGTCGAGGACGCGCAGGCGGCAGCGGTCTCCGACTCCGAGCAACGCATCATCGACAGCGGGTTGCGGCGCGCGGTCGTGGGCACCCCGGCCGAAGCGGCCGAGCAGCTCAGCGCGCTCGCCGAACAGTTCGCCGTCGATGAGGTGATGGTCAATCCGGTCGCCTCGGCGTATCGCGGCACCGACCCGGCCACGACACCCGGCCGCGAACGCACCTGCGAACTGCTGGCCAAAGAGCTGCTCTAAGGCCTAGCGGCTGATGATGGTGGCGCCGTAGCCGCTGGGCCGGTAGTCGATGTAGACCGGGTTCACCGAGAAGGGGTAGTAGCCGCTGTTGGCCGCCCCGCCCGACGTCACATAGGGACCGTTGTTGGTGGTGGTGTAGGAGTACAGCAGGGTGCTGCCGTCGGCGTTGTACACCGAGATCACCGTGCCGGCGGGCACCTGCGAGCCGACCCCGAGTTGCGGGAACAGCGATTGCGGGATGCTGCCGTACATGCCGCCGGAGTCGATCGAGGTCGTGACGGCCACCGGGGGAGCGCCGTTGATGGAGATCATCGTGTCCACGTAGGGCGATCCGGAGACGGAGGTCTCGGGGTCCAGCGGGTTCGGTCCGAAAATCACTTGGCCGGTCTGCTCGTCGATGAGCACGCCCTGGTTGAGCGCACCGGGCAGCGCCGAGATGATCGTCGACGTGCCGGCATAGCCGTTGTTGGGACCGATGCCCAGGACTCCGACGATGCCGTATTGGTTGAAGTACTGCGTCATCAGTGCATTCGACGCTGGACTGACCACGTTGACGCCGGTGGGGTCGGTGACGATCTCTCCCGAGCAGGCCACTTTGTCGCAGAAACCCACCGTGGTGCTGTAGGTCTGGTAGGCGTAACTGTTGTTGCCCAGTCCGGCGTAGCTGGCGCTGCCCGTCAGCAGCACGCTGCCGAGGCTGCCGGGGTTGCCGACTGCACTGTTCAGAATCGTCAGGCCGGTGGAGCCGGTGTCGATCTGCACCGGCACCGGCGGACCGCCGTTGATCGAGATATAGACGATCGGGCTGATGCCGCCGCTCTGCAGGTACAGCGGAATGGTGACGTTGACCGGGCCGTCGGGGCCACCCCGCTCGCCGGAGGGCAGACCACCGGAACCGGTACCGCCGTCACCCCCGGCGCCGTTGGCGCCGTGGTTGCCGACCGACCCACCGCTACCGCCGTCGCCGCCGTCGCCACCGTCACCACCGCGGGCACCCGTTCCGCCGGCGGCCACCGAGCCCGCACGTCCGCCGTCGCCGCCGTCACCGGCCGCTCCGCCGTGGACGTTCGTTCCGGTCAAGGTGGTATCGCCGCCGTCACCACCGTTACCGCCGTGGCCCCCCGCGCCGGCATTGCCGCCGCTGCCCGCGTGCGCACCCACACCTGCGGCGCCGCCTGCACCGGCGTTCCCTCCGGCGCCGCCGTTGCCGCCGTTGCCACCGCTGGAGCCCTGCGCGTAGTAGCTGCCGAGGGCGTCGCCGCCGTTGGCGCCTGCGCCGCCCACACCGCCGTTGCCGCCGGTGCCGCCGTTGAAGCCGGTGTCCCCGATGCCACCGGCCCCGCCGGATCCCGCGGCGCCGCCCTTGCCGCCGGCCCCGCCGATCCCGACCGGAGCCTTGTTGATCCCCGGCTGCGCGTAAAGCCCGGAGCCGGGCGATCCGCCGTTGCCGGCCGCACCACCATTGCCGCCGTTGCCACCGGTTCCGCCGGCGCTGTCATCGCCGGCCCCGCCGGTGCCGCCGCCACCACCGGTACCGCCGTTGGCTCCGGCGCCGCCGTTGCCGTTGGTGCCGAACCTGCCGTGTTCACCGATGGCGGGGTTACCGGCGTAAGCCGAACCGCCCGCACCGCCGGAGCCGCCGGCGCCGCCGTTGCCGCCGGTGAAGCCGGTGCCGCCGCCGAGCGCACCGGTGTCGCCGAGCCCGCCGTTGCCGCCCACGCCGCCGGCTCCGCCGTCGCCGCCGCTGCCGTACTGCACGTTGTTCGCCACGTCGAGGGTGGCGATGCCGTTGCCGCCGCCGTTGCCCCCGGTTCCGCCCGCGCCGCCGGCGCCGCCATTGCCGGTGCCAGCACCATGGGCGGTGACGCTGCTGCCGCCCGCCCCGCCGGCCCCACCCTTGCCGCCGTTGCCGCCACTGCCGGGCAGGGTGGCGCTGGGGGGCAGTTGGCTCTGGTCCACGCCGCGACCGCCGTTGCCGGCGTTGCCGCCGGCCCCGCCCTTGCCGCCGTTGCCGTCGCCGAGTGAATTGCCGCCGGCCCCGCCCTTGCCGCCGCTGCCGCCGTTGCCGGCATTGCCGTTGTTGACGACGGGGTTGCCGTTGGCGCCGTTCGCGCCGTTGCCGCCGTTGCCGCCCGCGCCGCCGTCGCCGTGCAGGCTGCCGGTCCCGCCGGCACCGCCGTTGCCGCCGTTGGCGCCCGGGGTGACGGCGTTGAAGCCGTTGCCGCCGGCGCCGCCGTTGCCGGCGTGCGCAGTCGATGCCGACCCGTTGGTGCCGGAGACGCCCTGGACGGAGCCGGTACCGCCCGCTCCGCCGAGGCCCCCGGCTCCGACTTGGCCGCCGTTGCCGCCGCGGCCCCCGTTCGGGGTGCTGGCGTTGCCATTAGCGCCCTTACCGCCGTCGCCGGGGTTGCCGCCCGTGCCGCCGTTGCCGCCGTTGCCGCCCGCGC
>NZ_JRMM01000068.1:0-22761 GCF_000972905.1 Mycobacterium sp. UM_Kg27 | reverse complement strand
TCGTACTCCTTGGAGTAGCCGTAGCCGCCGTGGATCCGGAAGCTCTGCTGGGTGACCTCATTGCAGTACTCGCTGGCCAGGTATTTCGCCATGCCCGCGGCGACGTCGTTGCGTTCGCCGGAATCCTTGAGCCGGGCCGCGTTGACCATCATCAGGTGTGCGGCCTCGACCTTGGTCGCCATCTCGGCCAGCCCGAACGCGACGGCCTGATGCTCGGCGATCGGCTTGCCGAAGGTGTTGCGCTGCTGGGCGTATCGGGCCGCGAGCTCGAACGCGCGGATGCCCACCCCGCAGGCACGTGCGGCGACATTGACCCGGCCGACCTCGATGCCGTCCATCATCTGGTAGAAGCCGCGGCCGGTCTTTCCGCCCAGAATGTCGGCTGAACCGGCGCGATAGTCGTCGAAGATCATCTCGGTGGTGTCGATGCCCTTGTAGCCGAGCTTCTCGAGCTTGCCGGGGATGGTCAGCCCCGGGACGACTTCACCGAATCCGGTGGGCTTTTCGACTAGGAACGCGGTCATGTTGCGGTGCGGGGTGTCGGCCCCTTCGTCGGTGTGGACCAGCACCGCCACCAGGCTCGACGTGGCGCCGTTGGTCAGCCACATCTTCTGGCCGGTGATGAGGTAGTCACCGTCGCCGGTGGGTGTGGCCCGGGTGCGGATGGCCGCGACGTCGGAACCGAGCTCGGGTTCGGACATCGAAAACGCGCCGCGCACATCACCGGTCGCCATCGCCGGCAGGTAGCGCTGTTTCTGCTCGTCGGTGCCGTGCTGGCGCAGCATGTAGGCCACGATGAAATGGGTGTTGATCACCCCGGAGATGCTCATCCAGCCGCGCGCGAGCTCCTCGACGCACAGTGCGTAGGTCAGCAGGGATTCGCCCAGCCCCCCGTAGGCCTCCGGAATCATCAGCCCGAACAGGCCCAGCTGTCGCATCCCGTCGACGATCTGTTGCGGATAGGCGTCGGCGCGTTCCAAGTCGGCAGCGTGCGGAATGACCTCTTTGTCGACGAACGCCCGCACCGCTGCGACGATCTCGGTCTGGCTCTCGGTCAGCCCCAACGTCTGGCACAGTCTGGTCATCTACGCCACTCTCTCGAACACGGCGGCCAAGCCCTGGCCACCTCCGATGCACATGGTTTCCAACCCATAGCGCTGCTGGCGGCGGTGCAGCTCACGCGCCAGCGTTGCCAGCATCCGGCCGCCGGTCGCGCCCACCGGATGCCCCAGCGAGATCCCCGAACCGTGCACGTTGGTCCGGTCGCGGTCGGCCGCACCGAACCGCCACGCCGCCATGACCGCCAGCGCCTGAGCGGCGAACGCCTCATTGAGCTCGATCAGGTCGATGTCGGCGAGGGTGAGACCCGCCTTGGCCAGGGCGACCTCGGTGGCCGGCACCGGGCCGATGCCCATCACGTTGGGCGCGACCCCGGCCAGCCCCCAGGAGACCAGTCGCACCAGCGGGGTCATGCCCAGCTGCTCGGCCTTGGCCGGGGTGGTCACCACACACATCGAGGCCGCGTCGTTCTGACCGCTGGAATTGCCGGCGGTGACGGTGGCATCCGGATCGCTTTTGCCCAGAACCGGTTTGAGCTTGGCCAGTGACTCGACCGAGGTGTCGGCGCGGGGATGCTCGTCGGTGTCGATCCGCTGCTCGCCGGCGCGGGAGCGCACCGTGACCCCGATGATCTCGTCGGCGAGCACACCGCTGCGCTGGGCCGCCACCGCGCGCTGATGTGAGGTGACCGCGAGCTCGTCCTGCTCGGTGCGGGAGATCTGGTACTGACGACGCAGGTTCTCCGCGGTCTCCAACATGCCACCGGGCACCGGGTGGTACTGCCCGCCCGCGGTGGTCCGGCCGCGTGCCAGGCCGTCGTGCACCCGTACGCCGTCGCGGGCCCCGCCCCAGCGCATGTCGGTGGAGTAGAAGGCCACGTTGCTCATGCTCTCCGCACCGCCGGCGATCACCACCTCATGCGCGCCACTGCCGACCTGCAGGCAGGCCTGGATCACCGCCTGCAGGCCGGATCCGCACCGCCGATCGACCTGCATACCCGGAACCGTCACCGGCAGGCCGGAATCCAGGGCGACCACCCGCCCGATCGCGGGCGCCTCACTACTGGGATAGCAGTGCCCCAGCACCACGTCGTCGATGGCGTCGACGGGCAGGCCGGTGCGCTCCAGCAGTCCGGACAGCGCGGCGACGCCGAGCTCGACGGCGGTCAGCGATTTGAACATCCCGCCGTAGCGGCCGATGGGAGTGCGAACCGGTTCGCAGATCACCGTCTCGCGCAGGCTCATAGGTGTCGACCGCCGGTCACCTCGAGCACGGTGCCCGTCATATAAGAGGACAGGTCGGATGCCAGAAATAGTGCGACGGTCGCGACCTCGTCGGGCTCGCCGGCCCGGCCCATCGGCACCTCGGCGACCTTCGAATCCCAGATCCGCTGCGGCATGGCCTCGGTCATCGCCGAGCGGATCAGCCCCGGCTGGATCGCGTTGACGCGGACACCGAGGTAGGCCAGCTCCTTGCTGGCGGCCTTGGTCATGCCGACGATGCCGGCCTTGGCGGCCGAATAGTTGGTCTGCCCGACCATGCCGACCTTGCCCGATATAGAGGACATGTTGACGATCGCGCCGCGTTTGCGTTCCCGCATGATCGCCGCAGCCGCGCGCAGCCCGTTCCAGGTGCCCTTGAGGTGGACTGCGATCACCTGATCGAAATCGTCTTCGGTCATCTTGCGCATGGTGGCGTCGCGGGTGATGCCGGCGTTGTTGACCATGATGTCCAGACCGCCGAACCGCTCGACGGCGACGGCTACCAGCGCCTCGACGTCGGCGGAGTCCGTGACGTCGGTGCGTGCCGCCACCGCCACGTCGGCGCCCAGCCGCTGCGCCGCGGCCTCGGTCGCGTCCAGGTTCAGATCGCCGAGCACCACCCGGGCGCCCTCGGCGACGAAGCGTTGCGCGATGGCGAAGCCCAGCCCCTGCGCTCCACCGGTGATCACCGCCGTCTGCCCGTTGAGTAATGCCACGCCGAAACCGTCCTCTACATGTCGTGCCCACCCATGGTCCGCAACATCATATTTCATATATGATTTATCGGCCAGTGCCGAAAGGGGCCGAACTATGCCGACCGCATCCGTCGCGTCCGTCGAAGACGACGTCTTCGCCGAAATCCTGTCCCAGACCCGCCGGTTCGTCCGGACCATGGTCGTCCCGCGCGAACAGGAGATCCTCGAGACCGATCAGGTGCCGGACGACCTGCGGCAAGCCGCCAAGGACCTGGGCCTGTTCGGCTACGCGATCCCCCAGGAATGGGGCGGGTTGGGCCTGAATCTGGCCCAGGACGTCGAACTGGCCATGGAACTGGGCTACACCTGCCCGGCGGTCCGGTCGATGTTCGGCACCAACAACGGCATCGCCGGCCAGGTGCTGGTGGGGTTCGGCACCGATGAACAGAAGGAGCGCTGGCTGGCGGCCATCGCCTCCGGGGCGGTCGCATCCTTCGCCCTCACCGAGCCCGGAGCGGGCTCCAATCCCGCGGGCCTGCGCACCAAAGCCGTCCGTGACGGCGACGGGTGGGTGCTCGACGGCCAGAAGCGGTTCATCACCAACGCCCCGCTGGCGGATCTGTTCGTGGTGTTCGCCCGCACCCGGCCCGCCGACGAGCGCGGCGCCGGCATCGCGGTCTTCCTGGTGCCGGCCGATACCGCCGGGGTGGAAGTCGGCGCCAAGGACGCCAAGATGGGCCAGGAGGGCGCCTGGACGGCCGATGTCAGTTTCTCCGGGGTGCGACTGCCCGCCGCCGCTCTGGTCGGGGGGAATGAGGACATCGGTTACCGGGCGGCGATGACCTCGCTGGCCCGCGGCCGCATTCATATTGCCGCGCTGGCGGTGGGAGCCGCGCAGCGCGCACTGGATGAGTCGGTGAACTATGCCGCCACCGCAACGCAGGGCGGCGGCATCATCGGCGACTTCCAGCTGGTGCAGGCGATGCTCGCCGATCAGCAGACCGGAGTGCTGGCCGGCCAGGCGCTGGTCCGCGATGCCGCCCGCAAATGGGTCAGCAACGAAGATCGGCGAATCGCTCCGTCGGTGGCGAAGGTCTTCTGCACCGAGATGGCCGGCAAGGTCGCCGACCTGGCGGTGCAGATCCACGGCGGCAGTGGATACATCCGTGGCGTGCCGGTGGAGCGCATCTACCGCGATGTCCGGCTGCTGCGGCTCTACGAGGGCACCAGTGAGATCCAGCGGCTGATCATCGGGTCGAACCTGATCAAGAACGCGAAGCGGTCACTGTAAGCAGCATCACTTTCTGCCCCGGAAACGACGTGCCGCCGGCACCGCTATTTCCGCCGATTCCGGCGTGAATCGATACCCGCGACGCACCCATTGATCAGGCAATTTCATCCTGATAATGCGAATTTGTGACCTTTGGAGCCAGGCTCAACAAATACCTACGAGCCCTCTACCAGCACTTACGGAAATTAACGGTCATGCTTGCCGGATTTTCCCCGATCTACCTGGCGTTTCTCCGTTGCGACGTTATCTTTGACAACATGAATGTTAAACGTGATGGGTGCCACAGATTTTGGTAAGTGCAGTTATCCATGGTTAATGTGCTCGGTCATGTTTGGTCTAGAAGCTCTGATGGCGCTCATCCAGCAGGTTTCGGGCACCCCGTACATCGTCGGCGGCAACACTCCCGCAGGTACGGATTGCTCGGGTTTGGCCTCGTGGGTGTCCAACGTCGCCAGCGGCCGGCCGGCCTTCAGCGGCCGGTTCCACACTGCCAACGAGGAGTCGGCGCTGCTGGCCCGCGGCTTCAGGTACGGCACCGCGCCCAACGCTCTGGTGGTGGGCTGGAACAGCCACCACACCGCGGTGACCCTGCCTGACGGCACGCCGGTGGCCAGCGGTGAGCCCGGCGGAGTGAAGATCGGTGGCGGCGGCGCCTACCAGCCGCAGTTCACCCACCACATGTACCTGCCCATGGACGAGGCACCGGCCCCCGAAGCGCCGGTGGAGTTCGCCGCCATGGTGGAGCCGGGCCCCGAGCCCGCGGCAGAGCCGATGGGCGTGGAACTGGCCGCAGCGCCGCCGTTCGACGCACCGCCGCCGTTCGAGGCACCGCCGCCGTTCGAGGCTCCCCCGGCCGAGGCGCCGATCGACATGCCGCCCGGCGAGGCGCCGCCGATGGATGCCCTGCCACTCGACGACGCCCCGGCCGAGCCCGGCCCGGAGCCCAGCGACCGCGAGGCGCCGGCTCCGGCCTAGTCTCGTCCGTTCGGGTGCGCTGACGGCGCCGTGGGGCGTCGCGCCAACAGCCACGCCACACCGTCCGCTTCGCCCTCGCCGATCAACTCCAGGCCGGAGAACGCCGTGCGCAGCTCCCCGGGCGCAGCCCGATACCGCCCAGCGGTGCTGCCGACCTGACTCAACGCGGTGATCGCCAGCAGTCCGCCCGGAGCCAGGCGCTGCACCATCGGCGCGTCGAGGCGACTGTCGCGGAACCGGGCGCAGTAAATGACGTCGGCCGGTGGTCCATCCGGAAGGCCGTCGTCGAGATCGACGACGTCGAATCGGCACCGGTCTTCAACGCCGCTGTGCACGGCGAACGCCCGCGCCCGATCGACGGCGACGGGCGAGATGTCGCATCCGGCCACCTGCAGGCCACGCTGGGCCAGCCAGACCGCCGCTGCGCCCTGGCCGCAGGCGATGTCGAGCGCGCGGCCGGCCGTCGGAAAAGCGTCCACGAAGGGCGCAAACACCGCAGCGGGCCCGATCGTGTCCGACCCCGGCACGCAGCGGCCTTTGTACTTAGCATCCCAGCGGGTGCGGTCCTCGGCGCTCATGCGATGGACGATACTGCGGGGGTGAGATTACGCCCCTCGATCGCGTTGTTGCTGTTCGTCTTGGGTGGAGTGGCCGGTCTGATCGGCGACCACTCCCATGTGGTCACCGGGACCACCGAATACCTGTCCCCGTCGCAGGCCGTCCCGTTCATCTGGAGCAGTCCGCTTTACTTCCCGATCCTGGTCGGGTCCGCCACCGTTTTCCTGGCGGAGTTGAGACTGCATCTCCCCTCACCGCGGACCGCGGTCACGGTGCGCCAAGGGGTGGCTGGTCTGGCCGCCGTGCTGGGCAGCTACGTCGTCACCGCGATGTTGCATGCCTCGCCGGTGGTTCCCCTCACGACGTTGATCTGCGCGTTCGCCGCGATCACGTTCTGCGCCCTGGGAGATGGTCCGGCGATTGTCTGTGGCGTCCTGATCGCGGCCGTCGGCCCGGTGGTCGAGATCGGTATCGCCGCGCTCGGCCAGTTCCGCTACGTCCCGGGCTCGGACGGGTTGTTCGGGGTCGCGCCGTGGCTGGTGCCGCTGTACTTCGCATTCGGGGTGGTCGCGGCGCTGATCGGCGAGATCGCCGCCGGCGTCAAGCCGCCCGCGCAATAGCCACAACGGGAAGGGACGCGATGGCACCGGTCACCCTCGGCGGCTACCCGGCAAAACGGTGCGCTCGCGTCACCCACAACGAGTTCGCTCCCGGCATCGCCGAGCCTGCGCCGCCGAGCCCGGACTTGGAGGCGCTGCGCAGTGCCGGAATCGAATTCGAGGAAGCTGTCCTCGAGGAACTCCGGTCACGCTACGCGGGTTCTGACCGACTGCTGCTGTTGGACGCCGAGATCGGCGCTACCGAACGCCGGCGACGCACCGTGGCCGCGATGACCGCCGGTGTCGAGGTGATTGCCGGCGGGGCCCTGCCGGATGTCAACGGCCGCAGGGGCCTTCCCGACGTCTTGGTCCGGCACCAGGACGGCTACCTGCCCGTCGACATCAAGAACCACCGCACGCTGGCCCCCGCAAAACGCGCGGAGGTGGAGATCTCGGCACTGTCGCAACCTGATCGGCGACTGACCTATTCCGGCCACACCGACCACGGTGCGCGCTGGCGTGACGATGTCATGCAGCTGGCGCACTACACCCGGATGTTGCAGGAGTTGGGTTTTCACTGCGGGGTGAGCCGCGGCGGTATCATCGGCAGCTCCGACCTCACCGCACTGCACGGCGAGAGTCTCGGCATCACCTGGTATGACCTGGATGCCGAGAACATCGTCACGTATTCGGCCAGCGATCCGTCGCATCGCCGGTCACGCTCGGCGCTGCAGCGTTATGACCACGAGTTCGGCTTCCGTCTCGAGGTCGCACGGGCCGCGGCGGCCGGACGAGAACTGGTGCGGCCCTACCGCATCGCCGACTGTGGGACGTGTGTCTGGTTCGACTGCTGCGCCGAGGCGGTGGGCGACGGTGACGCGTCGTTCGCCATCGAGACCGGACACCTCACGATCCGAGAGTGGCAGTACCTGTATCAACACTGCGGCGATGGCGCGAAGTTGAGCGTTGCGCAGTTGGCGGCTGTCGATGTGGATGCGCACCTCGAAGCGTTCCGCGTCCAGTCCGTGGGCACCAAAATGCCGCGAGACCGGCTGGCCAACGCCGTCCGGCGAGCCCGGATGAGTTGCTCCGGAACTGATTTCGAGTCACACGAACCGGGGCCGGCGACTGTTCCTTCCGCCGACGTCGAGGTCGACTTTGACATCGAGTGGGATGACCAGGGCCGGATCTATCAGTGGGGCTTACGCATCCGCGACGGCCAGGACGACTCCACCGCCCGCTATCAACCCGTGGTCTCCTTCGATCCGCTCAACGAGGCCGCCGAAGCCGCACTGGCCGCCGAGTTCGCCTCTCGAATGCAGCAGTTGCGCGGTCACGCCGCCCGCGAGGGCAAGTCGCTTCAGGTCTTCCATTGGCACCACCCCGAGGTCAGCAGTACGCGCAGGTTCGCCGAGGTGCAGCAGGCGCTCGACGGTCTCACCTATGACCTGCGGAAATGGTTCGACGCAACGTTCTTCGCCCGCACCTCGTCGTCGATCAAACAGGTCGCCGGCTTCTTCGGCTTCCGTTGGGAGGTCGACGATCCCGGGGGTCTGGCCTCGCTGGGGGCGATCGAAACCGCCCGGGGCAGCGGCCCGCAGGCCGACGCCGCCCGGCAGTGGTGTCTGAGCTACAACGAGTGCGACGTCGCCGCGCAGGCGGCGATCCGCGACGGGCTGCGCGCCTACCGCCGCTGAGCGGGGTTCAGGCCTGGGTTTTGACCGTCGGGCAGATGTTGGTGCGCGCCGACTCGACCACCTCGCCGGCGGTGGGCTTGGGGATCTGCAGATACACCGAGACCTGTTCGACGATGAGGCTGGTCGGATGCTTCGGGAACTCCAGGCATGCGGTCCGTCCGGCAGCCAGCCGGCGGGCCTCGGTGCCGGGCGGGAACTTTGCGCGGATGGCGTTGAGATAGGCCATCTCAGCCGGACTGGGGTAGGTCGACTGCTGCTGGGTGCACAGCAGGATGTCGGGGCTGTTGCCGCAGTAGTCGGGATCACGCGGATTGAGCGGATCGGCCTGAGCGGATGACGCAGCACCGATCAGCCCGGCCAGCACACCTGCGGCCAGGGCCGCCGCGAGTGCGGTTGATTTCACGTCCAGCGCCTTTCTCCTCGCCGCTGACGCTAGCAGCAACCCGAAGCCGCTCGCGGGGACTTGCCGGGTCTGGCCGGCACCGGCGGAACCGCCTCATCCGCCGCCGCCGTAGCATTGCCGATATGAGTTGGGCAGCCCGGTTCACCGCACCGTTGGCGATCACCGGTGTGGCGATGGGAACGTTGGTCGCCGCAGCGCCGGCGCACGCCGACGAAGCCAGCTTCATGCAATATCTCAACACCCACGGCTACACCGCGCGCTACGGGAATGACGAGCCGATCTCGGAGTCCAGCGTGCGAGCCCTCGGGCACATGATCTGCGAGAACCTGCGGGTAGGGCGAACCGTCGAAATGCAAATGCCGCACTACCCGGCGTGGCCGCAGTTCGCGCTGATCGCCGACGCGGCGCGCCAGGAGTTGTGCCCGGGCGCCTAGCGCTGCCAACGCTGGGTGTCGACCGGTCCCGATGCGGGTAATTCGGTGCCGTGAGGCTTCGTAGAAGCACTACCTCCGGTCCCGGGTTGCGCCGTATCGGTCGAGGCCGAGGCTTTTCCTACGCCGACGGTCACCACCCGGTCGACGATCCGGAGGTCCTCGCCCGGATCAAGGCACTGGCCATCCCCCCGGCGTGGCGCAAGGTCTGGATCTGCCCCTATCCCAACGGGCACATCCAGGCCGTCGGAGTAGACGCCGCAGGACGTCGCCAGTATCTGTACCACCCGCAGTGGCAGGCCGAACGTTCCGAAGAGAAATTCGACCGGGCGCTGACCCTGGCCAAGCTGCTGCCGGACTGGCGCGCCGAGGTGCTCGCCGACCTGCGCGGTCGCGGCCTGAAACGCGATCGGGTGCTCGCCGTCGCCCAGCAACTCATCGACCGGGGTTACTTCCGGGCCGGTGGCGAGGAGTACGCCCAGGAGAACGGCAGCTTCGGGCTGGCCACCTTGCTGCGCGATCACGTCACGCTGCGCACCGGCTGCGTGGACTTCGACTATCCGGCCAAAAGCGGTGTACGGCGGACGGTTTCGGTCGACGATCCGCTGGTGGTGCGTGCGGTTCGCGCACTGTTGCGCGCGCCGACCGACCTGCCCCGGCTGCTGGTTTACCGCACCTCCGACGGCTGGTGCGAAGTGCGCGCCGACGACCTCAACGAGCGGTTCCGGGAGCTGACCGATGAACAGTTCAGCGTCAAGGACCTGCGGACCTGGCATGGCACCGTGCTGGCGGCCGAGAGCTTCGCCGCCGCGTGCGAGCCGACCTCGAAAACCGTTCGCCGTCGCGAAGTCGCCGCCGTGATGCGCTACGTCGCCGAGGAACTCGGCAATACCCCGGCAGTCGCCCGCAGCTCCTACGTGGATCCGCGCGTCGTGCAGGCCTATGAACAGGGCATCACCATCCGCTCGGCGCTGGACCGGGCCCGGGGCCGTCGCAAGGACGCAGCGCGCCGACTCGCGACCGAAGCCGCCACCGCTCGGATGATCAGACGAATCGACCGAGCAGGAAAGTAGCGCCCGATCCGCCGCGGTTGGCACCAATTCGCACCTGCACCGCAGAGCGCCGGTCCTGCGACTTCCAAGGTCAAGTAGCTACAGTGCTCTGGGTGGACGGACGAAAGATTGCCAGGGTCTGCGGTCGCAGCCTGGCCATTCTGACGTCGCTGGCCGTCTCGGCCGCCCTCATCTACGCCCAGAGCAGCCACGATGCGGCGCCCAAGCCCACCGAGACTGCCGTGGCGGCGCCGTCGGCTTCGTCGACACCGCCCCCTCCGACCGCCGGCGGGATGCGCATCGCCAATCCCGCCGAGGCCGCGGCGCTGGCGGCGAGCGTGCCGATGCCCACCGAAGGCCAGCAATTCACCTTCCCACTGCCCCCCGGGGTGGCGCCGGAGAACGGGCTCCAGGTCAAGACCATTTGGGCGGCCCGCACAATCGGCGTGCTGTTTCAGGAGATCAAGACCATCTACGGGTATCGCCAGGACCCGTTGAGGTGGCATCCCGACGGGCTGGCCATCGACGTGATGATTCCGGATTACCACAGCGAGGCCGGGATTCTGCTCGGCGACCAGATCGCCGGCTACGCGCTGGCCAACGCCCAGCGGTGGGGGGTCAACCACGTGATCTGGCGCCAGAAGATCTACCCGGGCGTCGGCGGTGGCAACTGGACGTCGGATTACGGCAACGAAACCGCCAACCACTACGACCATGTGCACATCGCCACCAACGGTGGCGGCTACCCCGCCGGGCAGGAGACCTACTACATCTCCTCGATGACGCCAGCGCCGACGGATTGAGCCGTCGCGTCCGCCGACGTGTCGAACATGTGTTCTAATACGTGGTGAGCTTGCCCGCCGCCGCGGGCGACGAATGCGCAAGGAGGTCGCCACGATTATGACTGCACCCACGTTCGCCCCCGAAGCCCCGGCCCTCACCGACGACAGCGTCGGGATGGGTTCGTTCGCCGCTGCGACGCCCGTCCCCGAGCCCGTCGCCGCCGTCATCGAGGCTCCCGAAATCAAGGAGCCGGTCAAGAAGTCGGCTGGCAAGAAAGCCAAGACGCTCGAGCTGACCCTGACCGTGACCGGTACCGCCGACGGCGAGTGGCACGCCGAGATCAAGCAGGGCAGCAGCTATCTGGTGCGCAACCTCGCCGTCGCGGCGGCCGCGGTGTCGCGGGCCGCCAAGGAACTGCACGCCGATCTGTTCGCACCGATCGAGGCGCTGATGGACGAGGCCCGCTCGCAGCACGCCGCGCGGGTGGCCGCTCTGGAAGCCGAGCTCGAAGCCGCGCGGAAAGCCTTGGCAGACTTGGACTGAAGCCTTCGTTCACCGGCGTGCCAGCCAACCCAGGAACTCGTCGACGGTGAACACCGGTTTCCCGTAGTCCTGGGCTTTGCGGGCCTTTCCCGACTGCGTGCCCGCTTCGGCGATGACCAACACCTCACATCGCGTCTTGGTCACCGAACGCACCGGCGCCAGCCCGGCTGAGGCAGCCAGCCGCTCTATCTCGTCGCGTTCCAGCACCCGGCCGTGGCCGTCGACCGCGGTTCCGGTGAAGCAGACGCGGGCGCCGGGAGCCAGGACCGCGTCGATGTCATCGGCTGGCGACGGCGGGCGGGTCAGCCCCGCCGCTGAGTCGTCGGCGCCCAGCGCGCGCAGTGCGTCGCCCAGCCGCGCCGACACCTCCTCCGGGAGTCGGGTGCGGGTGGCCGCGAGCAGCAGTTGATCGGCGGCGGCCTGGCGTGCCGCCTGTTCCCAGTTGGTCTCCCCCGCCACCGACGCCTGATCGACAGGCTTGACGCCCAGCAGGATCGCTCCGAGGGTTCGGCTGATCCGCAGCAGCGCCGACAGCGCCGGAAGGTGTTCGGCCGTCGGGGTGGTGACGTCCGGATCGCGGCTGAGCAGGATTCCCGAGAGGGCGTCGGTTTCGTCGGGTTCGTCGAACGGCGATGAGCCGGAATCGACGTCGACGGCGTCGAGTCTGTCCAGCGTGGCCCTGGCGCGCTGCAGTGCCGTGTCGCCGGCGATGCTGGTGCCCCGCAGGTCGATACCCAGCGGCATCGGGGTCACCTGTCCCAGTCGCTTGAGCTCGAAGTCGATCAGCCCCAGCGTCTCATCGACGTTGACGCCCACCGGCGTGCATCCGGCCAGCATCGGCGCGATCACCGCCCAGGCCTCCCGCAACGTGGGCGCCAGCAGCACGTCGGCCACCCCGATCCGATAGGCCTGGCGCGCGTCGGCCAGATCCCGCTGCGGATTGATCAGCGTCGATATCGCCGTCCCATCGTCGAACGCCACCGCCAACTCCACCGGGCGAGGTCGCGACATCCGTCCCTCGTCGCCCACCGTGAGCAGACCGATCGCGCAGTAGCGGCGCGCCCGGTCGCGCTCGGCCGAGGCGCGCAGGAATCGGGCGATCCGGCGATCTACTTTCAGATCTTTCGGCAACACAGGGCGTTTGAGCACGAGCCCGGCCAGCGAGGTGCACCGGCTCAACGCCACGTAGAGCTGGCCGGTGGAGAACATGCCGCCGGACAGGTCCACCACCAGTCGTTCCAGGGTCTGGCCTTGGCTCTTGTGAATGGTGATCGCCCAGGCCAGTTTGAACGGCAACTGGGTGAAGGTGCCGACGACGTCGCGGCGCAAGGCGCCGCCCTCGATCACCGGGCGGGTCGCCTCCCAGGTGAACGGGGTGACGTCGGCGATGTCGCCGTGGGGGAACTCGATTTCGACCACGGCGCCGCGGCGGTCGTAGCCCACTCCCACCACGCGGCCGATCGAACCGTTGACCCAGCGTTCGGCCTGATCGTTGTTGAGCATCATCACCTGGGCGCCGATCTTGAAGCGCAACTCCTCATCCAGCGGCTTGTCGAACAGCGACAGGTCGCCGGATTCGGTGGCGCGGTGCAGCATTTCCTCACCCGGCAACCGCTCCAGCTGCTGGCGATTACGCGCGGTGACCAGCCGGTTGGTGGGCGCCAACGTCAGCCACAGTTCGTGGTCGGGCGGCACGAAGCCGGGATCCACCCGGGCGTCCAAGTGCGCCCTCGCATGGCCGAGCAGCACGCCTTCCCGAATCTCGTTGAGGATCGCGGTCATCCGGTCATCGCCGAGCTGGCGGAACACCGTCGTCAGTGAGACGCTCGGGAACTCCGCCCGGCGAAACGTGTTCGCCGAGAAGAAATACGGGGTGTCATAGGTCGTCGAGAAGTAGTGTTGCTCGCCCTCGGTGACCACCGGCGGCAGCTGGTAGAGGTCGCCCACCAACACCACCTGAACCCCGCCGAACGCAGTTCCCGGCTCCGGCCCGAAGCGCTGCAGCGCTGCGGCGATCATGTCGAACACGTCGGCACGCACCATCGACGCCTCGTCGATGATCAGCGTCTGCAGTTTGGCCAGCGTCTTGGTGAAGCGCCCGGGCCGGTAGTCGCCGCCGGCGACATCGGACAGCGTTGTGGTGGGCCGGAATCCGAACAGCCGGTGGATGGTGTGGCCGTCGACGTTGAGGGCGGCGATCCCGGTCGGGGCGACCACCACGACCTTGCGATCGGTGGCGGCCATGAAGTGGCGGATGAGCGTCGATTTGCCCGTGCCGGCCTTGCCGGTCAGAAACAGGTTGCGGCCCGCTGCCAGCAGCCCCAATGCGGCACGGAACTCCTCGGTCAGCACGACGGTGTTGCTGGCGGCCACCACTGAAGCCACCCTACTGGCGTGATTCGGGCTATCGTGACCAGATGGCAGCGATCTCGTCGAAAACGCAACAGCCGAGATCCCAGCACCTCGCGGCGTTCCTGGTCTCGCTTGTGCTCGTCATCGTCGTCGCGGTTCTCGGCGGGCTGGCCTCGGCCGACGCCGCGGCTGACTACGGGCAGCTCGCGCAGCCGAGCTGGGCGCCACCGAGTTATCTGTTCGGCCCGGTGTGGAGTGCCCTGTATCTGCTGATGGCGGTCGCGGCCTGGCTGGTCTGGCGGACCGACCCACGGTGGACGAATCCGGCGATCATCGCCTATGGCGTCCAGCTGGTGTTGAACCTGTTGTGGTCGCCGCTGTTCTTCGGTTTGGGCTGGCGCGGCCTTGCCCTGGTTGACATCCTGCTGCTCGATGTCGCCGTGGTGATCACCATCGCGGCGTTCTGGAAGGCCCATCGCACCGCGGCGTTGCTGCTGCTGCCGTACTTCGGGTGGATCCTGTTCGCCACCGCGCTCAATTACTCGGTGTGGTCACTGAACAGCTGACACGCGCTACCGGTTCGACTCGGGTCAGTCGACCTTCGGGCAGTAGAAGTGCGGGTCGTTGCGGTACTCGACCGGCGGCAGGTTGCGTGCCGGAGTCTGCACCAGGGGCGCATCCACCGGAAGCCGACCCGAGGCGCGGTCGAGCGCGGAGCGCTTGCGCGGATGCATCAGGGCGCGTTTGGGGCCGTACTTGGACACCAAGGTGATCGCCTTGCACAGATACCCGTGCACCCGCTCCTGGCGCGGGGACCAGGTGTAGCCCATGAGTTCGCGCACCGGCGGGTCATAGAGCGCCACGGTCATGAACGTCAGGAAGCGCTGCATGACCTTGAGGTTCAGCGCCCACAGCCAATCCGGAATCCATTCCAGTGACGGATGTTTGGGCATGGTCGACAGGTCCATGACCTCACGGGCCGCCCAGTTGTTCTCCAGGACGTTGTTGCACATGTGGTCCCAGTACTCTTGGAACTCTTCCCAGGTCTTGGGAACCGGGCGCATGCTCATGCCGTACATCCGGTACCACTGCACGTGCTCGTCGAACAGCTGCCGCTTGTCGGCCTCGGTCAGTCCGCCGGCGAACTTCTCAGCCGCCAGCAGGGTCGACTTGAAGAAGGTTGCGTGGGCCCAATAGAAGACGTCGGGGTTCAGCGCGCTGTAGCGGCGTCCCTGCTCGTCCACACCCTTGATGCCGATGTGGTAGTCACGGACCTCGGCGCCGGTCTGCGGGGCGCGGTAACCGTCGAACACCACGCCGCCGATCGGGTAGATCGACCGCATCAGGCGCGGGATGCGTTCCATGAAGAAGATGGAGTGGTCTTTGACCGCGGCACCGAGCTGAGGGTGCATGTTCTGCATCGAGCCGGCCCAGGTCCCCTGGAACAGACCGGTCCATTGGCCGAAGTACTTCCAGGTCAGCGAGTCGGGGCCCAGCGGGATCGGGGGCGCGTCGTAGCCGTTGTTGCTCACGGGACAGCCGGCAGCGACCGGCGCTTCGCTGGCTGCGGGGCAGGTTTCCGACATGTCTTGCGTCACGAGTGCGCACTCCCAGTCATCGTTGACCACTTCTGACAACATGCGTTATCAGTATTGGGAGTCTAGGGGGACTCCGGGCTCGGGTCAATGAGGGAATTCGGGTTCACGCCCGGGTCCCGCGGGCCTACCTGGGGTTGTCGGCCGGAATCCGTGGCGCCGCGGGTGGCCGGGATGCCAGAATTCTTATCGGTGCGCACACGGCAACAGCGCGAATCGGGGGATCGTGATTCACGCCATGGCGCGATGACCGCCGCGGATGGAGACCCCAATGACGACCGTCGACCTGCCCCTGTCTGATTCCAGGGGCGCGAGCACCACGCATACCAGTCAGTGCACGCTGTGCGAGGCGCACTGCGGCATTCAGATCACGGTGACCGACGCCAAGGTCAGCCGCGTCCAGGGCAACCCCGACGACGTCTTCTCGCACGGATACATCTGCCCGAAGGCGACCGCGATGGCCGGTCTGCACGAGGATCCCGACCGCCTGCGAACCCCGATGCGGCGGGTTGGCGACACCTTCGAATCCGTGAGCTGGGCGGCAGCCCTCGCCGACATCGGCACCCGCTTGCGTCGGGTCCGCAAAGAGCACGGCAATCAGGCCGTGGGGATGTACCTCGGCAACCCTGCCGCGCACAGTTCCGCGGCGGTCTACGGCCTCCTGCTGCGCGCAGCCCTGATGACGCCGAACTTCTTCTCCGCCTCGAGCATCGATCAGATGCCGCACGAGTACGCCGCGTGGAAGGTGTTCGGTTCCAACGTGCTAGTCCCGATCACCGACATCGATCGGACCCAGCGGCTGGTGATCCTTGGCGCCAATCCCGCCGTGTCCAACGGATCGCTGTCGGTCATGCCCGGCGCCAAACGGCGCATCAAAGCGCTGCGCGACCGCGGCGGCACCGTCGTCGTGATCGATCCGCGCCGCACCGAAACCGCAAAGCTCGCCGACGCGCACATCGCCGTGCGCCCCGGTGGCGACCTGTATCTCCTGCTGGGCATGCTGCATGTGCTCATCAACGAAAATCTCTGTGACACAGCGGCGATCGCCCGCCAATCGGTGGGCCTGCCGCAGCTGCGCCGACTGGTAGCCGACGCCAGCCCTGAGGCGGTCGCCGAACGCGCCGGTGTCGATGCCGACACGATCTACGCCCTGGCCCGCGACCATGCCGCGGCGGAATCGGCGGCGCTGTACTGCCGTATCGGTATCTGCCAGCAGGAGACCGGGACATTGGTGAGTTGGCTGGTGATGGTCATCAACGCCGTCACCGGGAACCTGGACCGCGCGGGCGGCACGATGTTCTCCACGCCGGTCATGGATGTGCCGCGGCTCGGGAAATACATTCCGGCCGGCCACGGCGCGTGGACGGACCGGTCGGGACGGCACAAGTCGTTCCGCGGTGAGCTTCCCGCGGTCGTGATGGCCGACGAGATCCTGACCGCAGGCGAGGGCCAGATCAAGGCGATGATCACCTGCGCCGGGAACCCGGTGTCCTCGATCCCGCAGCGGGGCCGACTGGACCAGGCCATGGCCTCGCTGGATCTGTATGTGGCGATCGACATGTACATCACCGAGACCAGTCGGCACGCGGACTACATTCTGCCGCCGGCCTCACCGCTGGAGCGCGAGGATGTCGGGCTGCTACTGCCGGTCTTCAGCGTGCGCAACAACGTCCGCTACCAGCATCGAACCTTCGAGCCACCGGCCGGCACCAAAGACGACTGGGAGATCCTGAGCCTGCTCATGCTGGAGCTGCTTCCGGCGCCTCTGCGGCAGCTGGTCGCACCGGTGCGTAAGCCACTGCTCGCCGCAATCAGTCCGCTGCGCATGGCCGGCATCTCCCTGGCGACTGGACCATACGGTTGGATCCGCAAGGGCCGCAAGGGCATTACCATGCGGCAACTGCGCGACAGTGCCGGCGGGCTGGATCTCGGGCCGCTGCGTCCACGGTTGCGCGAGGTCATCGCCACCCGCGATCGCAAGGTCCAGCTCGCGCCGGAGGAGTTCATCGCGGCCGCCGCCACGTTGCTCGACGGGCCCGCCGGCCCGCACAGCGCCTACGATTTGCAGCTCATCGGACGACGTCAGCTGCGCAGCAACAACTCCTGGCTGCACAATGTGCCGTCGATGACCAGCGGCTCCAACCAATGCACGCTGCACATGCACCCCGACGACGCCAAGAACCGCGGACTTGCCGAGGGTGACACGGTGCAGGTCACCTCCGACATCGGAAAGATCGAAGTTCCGCTGCATATCAGCGATGACATGCGGCCCGGCACAGTCTCGGTGCCCCATGGCTGGGGACACCACAACACCGGCTGGCGCCACGCGGACTTGCTGCCCGGGGCCAACGTGAACGACCTGCACGATCCGGAGCGGGTGGACACCTTCACCGGGACTGCCGCGGTGAACAACACCTGGGTTTCGGTGGCCGCCACCACGGCAGCGGTGCAGCGGTAACGGTTTCGGGGGCCGGGAGAGCTGGCCGACGGCCCGCGTACTGTCCTAGCTATGTCTGAGGATCCTTCCCCCAACGAGTTTTTTGAGACGGTGTTCGGCCTCAGTGAGCGGAGCCGTCCGTCGACGCAGTACTTAGAGTTGCTGCGGCGGTATTCGGCTGGGGCTGAGGTCTTCACGTCGGCAACGCCCGAGACGGGACGCGAACGCTATGAGGCGCTCTGGATAGCAGGTGGCGTGGTGGGAGTGCTGGCGACCGACGGCTATGCCGATGACTCGCTGATCACCGGCGCTATTCGTAGAATCGAGACCTTGGGCTTTATCGAGCTGGGCGCGGTGTTCGGTTCCGTCGGATTCAACACGGTCGCTTCGCCGTCCATCGTGCTGACCTTCAGCGAAGACGAGATCGAGGTGGAGGTCGGCGCCGGGCACTACAACGCAGACTCGTTCATTTCGGCGCTACTGGCACGAATGGCGCGCATCGCGGTCTAGGTCGGATCGGCCGGTTTCAGCTTCCGATCGGCACGAATCCGCTGCCCGGCCCGTCGCCGGCGTTGACGTCGGCGAGGATCGCGCTGAATCTCGTAAAGTATGTAAGTGGTTTCGCGGGCCGGTATTTGCCGCCCATAGTCGCGGCACCGCCATAAACCAGGCCGACCAGCCGGCCGTCCATGGTTGCCGGCGCTCCCACATCGCCCGCCTCGAATTGCCCAAACATCGTCATACGCGGCCAGCCGTCGAAACTGATGCGATCGCAGATGCCAGGGGTGGTGGGCCCGTACTTGCACACGAGCGAATCGAACACCGGGTCCGCGCCGATGCCGTTGATCACCACACCGGCGTAGTCCGACACTGGGATCAGGTCAGGCACATCGAACTTGATCACCGCATAGCGCAGGTCGCCGTTGACGGCCACGATGGTGCCCACAGTCGTGTCCGTTCCCACGACTGCGACCGATGCCCCCGGCCCACCGCACACCGCTCCGGTGAAGCCCACTACGTCACCGGTCCGATCATGTCCGATCGTGGTCAGCGTGCAGTAGCTGTTGCCGTCGACGACGATGGCAGCCCCACCGCCTAGGATCACCATCGCGGCCGCTGTCGGGGCGGCGGGCAACGTTGCGCCGAAAAGCACTGCGAGAGTGAGGGTGAGCCGCCAACGCGTGAACTGCACGGCGCTCCTGTTCAGAAGGGTCAGTGGGTGCAGTTTTTTGACGGGCCGCTTCAGTCGCAGAGCGACAATCCTTTGGCGAGCAGTGGGCCGATGTCCACTTTCAGTCCTGGGTATGTGGCATCGTCGGCCCAGATCACGTCGACGTCTTCGTATTGACCGGTCGACTGAGCGGCGCCGTTCACGGCGTACATCCTCCGATTCGCAGCGAGAGTCACAGACTGCTCCCCTCCATCGACACCTTGGCGCGCACACATCAGGGTTGCTTCGGAAACGGTCAGCGGCCACGGGCCATCGGTCCAGGTCTCCTCGGACACGTAGCCCCGCGGGTGGCTATCGACGGGGGCAGCACCGGTCGTGGCGGCGGCGAAAGTGGCGGTCGGAGGCGGCGCACCTGTCGTACTCGTAGCCCCGCAGCTCGCCGTGGCAGCGACAGCGATCCCGGTGATGAACCGCAGCATTCGTTTAGACGGCACGGAAACCCCTCCCGCTCCATACGTGACCGTGTCATCTAATCGCACCGACGGTGGCCGCGGCGCGAATCCAGCTATTCGGCGCGAAGACCCCGAGAAGCAGAGAGTTATGAGGAACTCCGCCGGGTAAGCTCCTCGGCATGGCATCAGTGACTTCGGCCGGCGGTCTGCGGAACACGCCGTAGCCCCATCCCCGCGGCGATCGCGGACTCGGTGGGGCTACCCCGTTCCGAGGATCCGCATGTCCCGCACCGATGCTCATGCTCCGTTTCACGTACGCGTCGCCCGCCGCGAGATCACCGTCGTCGCGGTCCACCGCTGCGGCGGCCGCGATTGCGACTTGCCCGACCGCAGCACTGGCCATGTCAGCCGCTGCTACTGGCTGTTCCATTTCACCGGAGTGAATGTGTGCAGCTGCTGGATGTGCCACTCGCACAACCGGCCGGAGGATCGCCGATCAGCGGTACGCGCCCGTCTGCGCGGCATGGCCCGCGCATGGAACGGCGGCGATCGAAATAGCTGAGCTGCGGGGCGTCCGCTACTTTGCTGGGCGGAAGTAAGGCTCAACCGTGCCGCTGAGCTTGACGACCATAGGATTTCCGCGACGGTCCTTCGCGGTAGGGACTTCGACACGCACCCAGCCCTCAGCCACGTCGTATTCGCAAACGTTGGTTCGCTCGACGCCATTGAAGCGAATGCCCACGTCGCGGCGGAGCACCTCTTCGTCGTAGAACTCGCTGCGCGGGTCGATGGAGAGGTGATTCGGTGGCACGTCTGTGTTCTGGTCCTCGGGCATGATGGCTTTCGTTGAATGCTGCGTCGGATTCCTGGTCTTGATTCTCGCATCTCCCCTATTCACCAACGGGTGTACCCGCCAGTGCGTCGAGTACCCGATCGATGAACCTGTCGGCGTGACCACGGAGGCCGTCATTCGTGTATCGAGTCGTGTCGACCTCGATCGGATCCCCCGATGCGAAGCGCACCCGCATCGCACGCCGGTACGTCCGCTCCCCGAAACCGCCGTCCGCCGCACCATAGGCGTTGACATCGAGCCCGATTACCTGGCTCAGCGGCCGGATCACCACAGCCAGATTCTGCTCCTCCGCAGCGTCCGCGAAGTAGTCCAGCTGTCCAATCACGTGCCTGTCGATCCAGACCAGACGGCACTCCTGATCGGGCAGCTTCTCGCGGGCGAAGCCCTCAACCGGCCATCGCCTGACCAGCTCGCCGATCTGCTCCACCACGATCCTGGGCGGCCGCGACCAGTCCGGGAATACGTCCCTGGCTATCTGCCGGAGTTGTTCCTCGCCCGTCATGGACGACAACGTAACCCGCAAGAACCGCCCAGGCGCGCGATGATCCAGCAGCCTTTACAGGTTCTTCATGGAAGCTGTTATGCGTTGCAGTAAATCCGGCTGGCCGCGATCAGCGTCAAACCTGGACCTTCAAGGGCTTCATGCTGCTGCGGGGCACCGGTATCTCTGCTGAATCCGTGTGCCGGCTACCGATTCCCCGCTACGCGCGACGTCGGCTTAGTGAGGAGACGTCCGCAGTCTGGCACCGAAGTCGTCCGAGACGCGGCTTTGTTATTGCAGACAACGCGTCTACATTTCCGGCATGGCAGCAGAGAAACCAATCAGGGTCGTGATCTGGGGCCCCGGCGATATGGGCGGACGGGCACTGCAGGCCACCTTGGACTCTCCCGACTACGACGTGGTGGGCGTGAAGGTGTTCAGCCCGCACAAGAACGGAGTGGACATCGGCGTCCTCGC
The DNA here is from genome assembly GCF_000972905.1 of Mycobacterium sp. UM_Kg27. NCBI lineage: Bacteria > Bacillati > Actinomycetota > Actinomycetes > Mycobacteriales > Mycobacteriaceae > Mycobacterium > Mycobacterium sp. UM_Kg27. The sequence goes on along the minus strand of NZ_JRMM01000068.1, from coordinate 1,595 downwards.
CGGCCGCGACGAGGTGGGCATCCTCGCCACCACGTCGAAGGAGACGATCCTCGCGCTGGACGCCGACCTGGTGATCCACACTCCCACCACACCCGCACTCCTGCAGGGTGCCGACGAGGACGTGGTCGAACTGCTGGCGTCCGGCAAGAACGTCGTCTCGGCCGCGGCCTTCCACAATCCGGCCCAGCCGACCTGGCTCTCGGAGTCGCATTCGCCGCTGTCGATACTCCGCTCGCTGGCCCGCCTCAAGGTCACCGGTGACGTCTTCGGTCCAGCCGAGAAGCGAGCGCTCAAGGGATTGGCCGCCACCATGCGGGCCGTCAACTCCCCCGTGGGCTTCGCGCTGCGGCCCGGAGCCGAACTGCTCGCGCGGGGCGTCGTCGGCCGCGCGATCCACCAACGCGCCGACGGCGTCCGCCTGCAGAAGGCCTGCCTGACGGGTGGCGTCTCGCTGCACGGAACGGGCCTGCACCCCGGTCTGATGGTCGAGCAGGTGCTGCTCCGGATCGCCCTTCTGATGGAGGAGGTCGAGGAGGTGCGGTTCCTCGAAGTCGGAGACCTCTCCGCTGCTCCCGACGGCATGTGGGGCGGCCTCGCCAGTCTGGGCTTCGGAGAGCCGCTCAGCGCAGTCGACAACGACCACGCGATCGCCTGGATGCAGCACTTCTACTTCGACGCGGTGCTCGGCAACGTCGCGTGGGAGCTGTGGGGTGTGCCTCCGGAACAGGTGCGCGTCGAACGTCACGTCTACCCCGTCCCCGCGCGGGTGGAGGTGGCTGCCGGTGGCACGGTGATCCGACCCGGCACGGTCGGCGCGATCCACATGACCTACCGCGGCTACATCGGTGACCGGCTCTTCATGACCAACGAGGAGTGCTGGCACGTAGGCGGCGGCAACGCGCACCTGGGGCCCGATCATCCGAACAGCCTCGCCGGCGGCCACCTCATCACCCTGGAGGGCAAACCCGGCAGGGTCGAAATGCGCAGCGAGCCCGACGACGAAGCGTTCAACGCCGACTGGTCCGCCGTCACCGACATCTCGGTCAACGCCATGCTGGCCGCGGCGCCCGCGGTCATCGCGGCCCCGCCCGGCGTCGTCATCCCCGATCTCGCACCTCGCTACCGACTGGAGCCCGCATGAGCGCCACCACGCCCCCCGTCACCGTCGCCGTGGTGGGCGACGGCGCTGTCGCCGAACACCTGACCCACCGAATCACCGAGCGCGCGGACAACTTCGGACTCGTCACTGACGGTGCTTCGGCGGATCTGGTCGTGTTCGCCACCGACGGGCCACCGGACTCCCAGGCGGTGCTCGAGGCACTCGCCTCCGGCACCGACGTCATCACCGTCTCCCCGGTTGCCGATGCCGAGGCCGTGCTCGCCGCCTGTCGCACCGGCGGCTCGACGTTCCACGCCACGGGAGGACACGCCACTGCCCTGCCTGGCTATGTCATGCGGGCCCTCTCCGGGATCAGTCGCGGCACGCAGTCGGTGACGCTGTCCCAGGCGGTCAACGAGCATCCGGTCGACGAGCCGTCACTGCAGCTGGCTGGGGCTCTCCTGGGCCTGTCTCTTATACACATCTCCGAGCCCAC
>NZ_JRMM01000067.1:0-22882 GCF_000972905.1 Mycobacterium sp. UM_Kg27 | reverse complement strand
CGTCGCCGCCGGCGCCGCCGATACCGTCGATGCCCACGAGGCCGGCTCCGCCGTCGCCGAACAGGAACCCGCCATCACCGGCGTCGCCGAACCAGCCCCACTGACCGAACAGGCTGGTGTTGGCGCCGTCGAACCCGTCGATGCCGTCGCCGATCAGATCGCGGCCGAACAGCGTGGCAAACGGTGCGTTGATCACGCCGAGGCTCAGCTCGCCGAACGGGCTGGACATCCACTGCTGCAGTCCGGCGTGCAGCGGTGCGTAGATGTACTGGTTCACCAACTCGGCGGTGTCGAGGGATTGGCTCGGGCCCGGCCAGGCCAGCACCGCGTCGATGACGTCGGAGAACAGCTTGTTGGTGGCCGGATCGAGTTGGTCGGTGAAGGACTGGACCAGCGCCATCAGGCTGCCGAGGTCGAGCCCGCCCGCCGCGCTGCCGGCGACCTCCACCGGTGCCGCGGCGTCGAGCAGCCAATCCCAATCCGCCTGCGCGGGAGCGGAGGCCAGCATCGGGGTGAGGCCGACGACCAGGGCGCCTGCTGCCGCAGCGGCCACTCGGGTGGGGGCAAGAGCGCGACCACCGCTGCCGCCTCGTACGCGTCCGCGCATGGCCACCGACCTCCCTGAGTCCCGCTAACAGCTAGAGCTCAGGGAACTATAAGTCAATTGTGTGCTCCGCGGTATCTGAGCGAGCCGGGCATCGCGCGATCACCAGAGGTAGGGCAGCAGGCGGTAACGCACCCGCTCGGTGTAATCGCGATAACCGCTGAGCTCGTGAGTCAGCAACTGCTCCTCATCGCCGATACGCAGCACCAGCACGACCAGACCGGGAACCACAAGCAGTAGTCCCCAATAGGAGCCGAGCGCGAGCGGGACGCCGATCATCAGGATCACGTTGCCGGTGTACATCGGGTGGCGCACCAACCCGTACAGGCCGGTCGAGACCAGCGTCTGGTCGGCCTCGACCGTGACATTGGCGGCCGCATAACCGTTCTGGATGACCACCGCCATGGCGAGCACCAGCCCGATCGCCACCAGGGCGTCGCCGATCAGGCAGACCGGCGTCGGGACTGACGACCATCCCAGCCGGTGATCGAGCACGCTGACGACGAACATCGCCGGAAAGCAGACGAAGATGACGGCGATGACGATCCGCTGCAGGGGCCGCGTCTCGGCCGTCGGCCCGAAGCGCATCCGGCGCTCCAGGGCGGCCGGGTTGGTGCGGATCAGGTACATGCTCGGGATCCAGGTGGACAGGGCGAACACCGCGATGAACACCCAGGCCTGCCAGTAGTGCAGTGTCCCGGCGGGCACAAACAACAGCAGGCCGAAACCGATCAGGCCCAAGGTTCCCGAAAGCAAGCCTTTGCCAAGGGTTTTCATGCCGTCCCCCTCACGTGGTCAGATCCCTGCGCCGGAAAGCCTGAAAGCCCAGAGCGATCAGGGCGGCGTCGATGACCAACAGCACGATCAGCGGCGTGACGTGGAACGCGCCGTCCGCGACCACCGGAATATGGGCGAACGGTTCGAGGTCGAGCACCCACTGCGGCAGGCCGGAGATGGAGCCGAGCAGATACAGCGCGACGAACCCGGTAAGCACCGCCCACGCGGCAGGCGCGACTCTCGGGACGAGCCCGAACAGGACGACCGCGCCGGCCGCGGGCAACCAGACCGCCGGCAGTTGCACCGCGGCGCTGCCCACCACCGCGGGCAACTGCCCGCTGAGGTCGCCGGCGGACGTTCCGTAGACGGTTCCGGCCACCAGCCCGGCGGTGAGCATCGCGAACGTCGACCCGGCCAGCGCGGCCACCAGATGACTGGCCAACCAGCGATCTCGTGACAACGCCCCGGCGAGCAGGGGCTCGGCACGCCTCGCGGTCTCCTCCTGATGCAGGCGCAGCACCAGCGACACCGCGAAAGCGGCGGCGACCATGCCCAGCATGCTGAAGGCCACCGCGACGAACGCGTGCTCCAGTGCGGCGGTACCGCCGAGCCGGACGACGATGTCGCGGGCGCGGTCGCTGCCCACCTCGTCGCCGATACCGTGCACCACGCTGCCGACCAGCAGGCCGTAGAGCACCAGGCCCGTCGTCCACAGCAGCAGCGCCGGGCGGTCGAGCCGCCATGCCAGGCCGAACGCACCGCTCAGTGTCGGCCCCGCAACGCGCGGGCCCGGTCGGTCGGCCACCAGCCCGGCGCCGACATCACGACGGGAAGCCAGTTGATAGGCCAGCCAGACGAGCACCCCCGTCAGTGCCAGGTGCAGCAGCAGCACCCACCAGCGGTCACCGGCGTACGGCCGCACCTGTAGCGACCAGCCCAGCGGCGACAGCCACGACAGCCCACCCGATCCCGCATCGCCCACGGCGCGCAGCGTGAAGGCGCCGGCCAGCACGCCGAACGCGGCGCCCCGGGCGAACCGGGCGCTCGGGGACAGCTGGGCGGCAACGGCGGCCACGGCCGTGAACACCAGCCCGGAGCACGCCAGCGCCGCCCCGAAGGCGCACGATCCGGCAGCCGGCACATCGGTGGTCAGCAGGCCCGCCGCGCCGATCAACCCGGTGGCCACCGAGGCGCCCGCCGCCAGCAGCAGTGCGCCGGTCAGCCCGGCGTAGCGGCCCACCGCGGTCGAGTCGATCAACTCGGTGCGGCCGGTCTCCTCGTCGGCGCGGGTGTGCCGGATCACGGTCAAGATCACCGCAACCCCGATCAGCAGATGGAACATCCCCGCTTTCCAGATGCCCACCGCGCCGAGGGAGTCGTTGTAGACCTGGCCGTACATCGCGCGTTGCGCCGGGCTGGCCATGATGGTCGCGGCCAGGCCGGCGCGGTCGGCGGCGGTGGGATAGATCGCCTCGATGCTTGCGATGTAGACGGTGGCCAGCGGCAGTGACAGCAGTAGCATCCACAGCGGCAACACGACGCGGTCGCGGCGCAGGCACAGGCGCAGCAGCCCAAGCGTGCCAACGAGAGTCGATCCGCCCGGGCGGTACCTCGGTGACGCCGGCCGCGCGGCGACGGTGGTCATGTCCGGACCGTGTCGTAGTGACGCAGGAACACCTCTTCGAGTGTCGGCGGCTGGCTGGTGAGGCTGCGCACGCCGGCCGCACCGAGCACCGCGATGAGCTCGGCGAGGCTGGCGCTGTCGACCTGGGCGTGCAGCACCGTGCCGGTGTAGCGCACGTCCGCGACACCCGGGATGCGGGTCAGATCACCGGGATCGCGCATCAGGTCAGCTTGAATCGAGGTGCGGCGCAGGTGGCGCAGCGATTCCAGTGATCCGCTCTCGACGACACGCCCGGCCCGGATGATCGTCACCCGCTGGCACAGCGTCTCGGTCTCGGCGAGGATGTGGCTGGAGAGCAGAACGGTGGCACCGCGCCGGCTCGCCTCGGCGACGCACTGCTGGAATACGTTCTCCATCAAGGGGTCCAGCCCGCTGCTGGGCTCATCGAGCACGAGCAGTCGGGCGTGCGAGGAGAACGCGGAGATCAGCGAGACCTTCTGACGGTTGCCCTTGGAATAGGTCCGAGCCTTCTTGCTGGGATCCAGATCGAACCGTTCGATCAGCTCGTCGCGGCGGCGTTCGTCGATGCCGCCGCGCATCCGGGCCAACAGGTCGATGATCTCGCCGCCGGTCAGGGATGGCCACAGCGTGACATCGCCGGGCACGTAGGCGATCTCGCGGTGCAGCTCGACCGCGTCGGTCCAGGGATCACCGCCGAGCAGGCGCACGGTCCCGCGGTCGGCCTTCACCAGGCCCAGCAGGATGCGGATGGTGGTGGATTTGCCGGCGCCGTTGGGGCCGAGGAAGCCGTGCACCTCACCGCCGTAGACGGTCAGATCCAGCCCGTCGAGCGCCTTGACCTGACCGAAGTTCTTCTCCAGACCGCGGATTTCGATTGCCGGCCAATGGTTGTCAGGTCGCATCGGTTCCCCCTTGTTCGCTCGCTAGGAAGGCGTCGTACATGGTGCGGTCGGTCATCAGGCCCTCGGTGTACAACTCGAGTGCGGGTAGGACCATGTCGCGGGCGTAGTCGTTTAACACCGCGCGCAGATCGGTCGGGTTCTCGTGCATCTGCAGATACAGCAGGAATCCGCCGCCGTTGTTGATGGCCAGGAAGCGGGCCCGGGCTTTCGGGTCGCGGCTGGGTTTGAGGGTGCCGGCTCGGACGCCCTCGTCGAGGTAGCCCTCGGCGTTGTCGATCATCCTGCGCCACAACGTGTCTGCCAGCTCTCCGCCGGACTGCATGCTGCGGACCAGGTAGGCCATCATCGGCGCATAGGACTCGATCTCGGCCATGGCTGCGAACCACGTTCCCGGGTCGGCCGAGCGCATCGCCTCGGATTTGCCACTGCGGATCTCTTCGGCGACGAACTCGTCGCAGGCCTTGCGCAGCCCGACCTTGGAGCCGAAGTGGTGGATGACCAGGGCCGCGCTGACTCCGGCGGCCTCGGCGATGGCGCGGATGCTCACGCCGAATCCGTGCCGCCCGAACTGGTCGATGGCCGCATCGCGGATTTTCGCCGGAGCCGTCAGGTCCGCTGAACGCATGTTCAATACACTAAACACCCGTTCAGTCGGGTGTCAAGGCCTTGGCCCCCATTGGCGCGAGTGTGCGTGTTTGTACGTCAGAACGCGGCGTGTCGTGTGCAAACACGCACGCTCGCGGACAGCTGCGCGGCGACCGATTAGTCGCGCACGGCGGCCAGCAGGCCGTCTCCCAGCGGAATCAGCGCCGGGGTCAGCCGCTCGTCCACCGCGATCAGCCGGGCGGCTTCGCGCACCGCGATCACCTCGGCGTCGTTGGCCGTCGGATCTCCGGCCCGGCCGCCCAGGGCGGCCCGGTGCACCACGACCACGCCGCCGGGACGCAGCAGCCGCACGGCCTCCAGCACGTATTCGGGCTGGTCGATCGGGTCGGCGTCGACGAACACCAGATCGTAGGACTCGTCGGCGAGACGGGTCAGCACCTCTTGGGCGCGGCCGCTGATGAAGCGGGTCCGGCCGGGCCCGATACCGGCGTCACTGAACGCCTGCTTGGCGGTGCGCTGATGCTCGGGCTCGATGTCGATGGTGGTCAGCACCCCGTCTTCGCCCATGCCGGACAGCAGCCACAGTCCGCTGACGCCGGCCCCGGTGCCCACCTCGACCACCGCCTTGCCGCCGCTGAGCTTCGTCAGCAGGCTCAGCAGGGCGCCGACCGCGGCGCTGACCGACCCGACGCCGATCTCACCGGCCCGGTCGCGGGCGGCCGCCAAGACCGCGTCTTCGGTCATGGAGTCCTCGGCGTGCGCCAGAAGCGCGTCGGCCCGACTGCGCGGCGGCTCCCCGGAAGTGTCGTCGGTGCTGGACATGTCCGCAGCGTAGGACAAAGCCGTTTCGGCCCGCGCACCGGCGCGCCCGCCCGACACGCCCGGGCCGGGGGCCGTGTCCGAACTGTTATCTGGACGCATAACCGCACTGCGCGGCGCATTCGAACACAGGTTCACAGACGGCGTTCAGTGACAGCACAGAGCTGACATACCGCGATAGGTAACGGTATCGGCATGGAACGAGGTATGAACCGGCCTCGAGACACTCGGAATACGAGGGGCCCGTTGCGCGTTGACCGCGATAGTGCGCTGCCGTCGCCTGACGGTGGCCCCGAGCTTGAGGACGTCGCCATAACCACTTTGCTGCCCCCGGTCGTCATGTCGCACCCGGCCACCCACTCGGACCGCTACTCCGAAACCGACTGGGTTGAACAGTCCGAGGAGCCACAGGGCACTGCGGTGTTTGACGCCACCGGAGACGTGACGGCCATGCCGTCCTGGGACGAATTGGTGCGTCAGCACGCCGACCGGGTCTACCGGCTGGCTTACCGGCTCTCCGGAAACCAGCAGGACGCAGAGGACCTCACCCAGGAGACCTTCATCCGGGTGTTCCGGTCGGTGCACAACTACCAGCCCGGAACTTTCGAGGGCTGGCTGCACCGCATCACCACCAACCTGTTCCTGGACATGGTGCGCAGGCGGGGTCGCGTTCGCATGGAGGCGCTGCCGGAGGATTACGACCGGGTGCCCGCCGATGAGCCGGACCCTGAGCAGATCTACCACGATGCGCGGCTGGATCCGGACCTGCAGGCAGCGCTGGACTCGCTGGCACCGGAGTTCCGGGCCGCGGTCGTGCTGTGCGACATCGAGGGTCTGTCCTACGAAGAGGTCGGTGCGACCCTCGGCGTGAAGCTGGGCACCGTGCGCAGCCGCATTCACCGCGGCCGGCAGGCCCTGCGGGACTATCTCGCCGCCCGAAGCGCCCAGCGTGACGGTTCGGCCTTCGGTGGTGTGGCGGCCGGCTGAGCCTCGGCCGGCGGTTCAACACCGCCCGGGCTTCCCCGTCTGCGGGCGGTATCGCGCTACATTCTTATTGGGCCTTTAGTCGGCCCGATCGAGTGCTGAGGTGGTAGGCGACAGGAGAGGAGTCCGGTGTGACGGACCGCGGAGGTGTCTTCCGTCGCGCGTTCTCCTGGCTGCCCGCTCAGTTCGCCTCGCAAAGTGACGCGCCGGTCGGCGCCCCGCGGCAGTTCGGGTCCACCGAACACCTTTGCAGCGAGGCGATCACCGCCTACGTCGACGGCGAGCTGCGGATGAACGCCCATCTGCGCGCAGCCCACCATCTGTCGCTGTGTCCCGATTGCGCGGCGGAGGTGGAATACCAGGGCCGGGCGCGCTCGGCTCTGCGTGATTCGCATCCGATCCGGATCCCCTCGGCGCTGCTGGGCCTGCTGGCCCAGATCCCCGATTCCCCCGCCGATTGTGCGCCTGACGAGCCCACCCGGCCGATGTCTGCCGGGTTCGACGACGGCAAACCTCGAGAACGCCGCAAACGTCGGTAAGCTGGATCTCCAGCGGCGTCAGCGCCCGGTGATGCCGTGCGCGCGGAGCCTGGAAGCGCCCCAGGGCTGGACCCGGAAGAGGAATAGGTGAGCTCCAACAACGAGAACGCCGGCGGTAATCGCTTGGCTCCGCGACCCGTTTACCGGCCCCCTGTGGACCATGCCTCCAAGAAGGCGTTCGGCCGGCCGGACGGGGTCCCCGGTTCTTTCACACCCGCCGACGTTCGGCCGAAGAAGTACCGCGAGCAGGGCGAGTTCACTCCGCGTGATCTGCCGCCGGACCCGGTGCTCAAGGAGGCCTTCAGCCGGCCCTACGGCACCGGCCCTTCGCTGCAGCGCCATCCCGCCGACGCCGGGTCGCTGGGCCGCAACGGCAAGCCGGAGGGGTTGGAAGACACCGGGGACCCGTGGCGTGACCCCGCCGCCGGTGCCGCGCTCGGCTCGCCCGCCGTGGTCCCGCCGGTGCCGCGGGCAGCCGGCGAGTTGGGTGGCCGGCTCGGCGTGCGCGACGTGCTGTTCGGCGACCGGATCTCCTACCGTGCGCTGGCCACGCTGGGGGCGATCGCGCTGGCAATCGGCATGGTCGGCGGCTGGGTCGGACGTACCACCGCACAGGTCGTCGAGGCCTTCACGACGTCGAAGGTGACGCTGTCGACCAAGGGCAACGCCGAGGAGCCGGCCGGGCGGTTCGCCAAGGTCGCCGAGGCCATCGCCAACTCGGTGGTGACCATCGAGTCCGTCAGCGACGACCAGGGCATGCAGGGCTCGGGCGTTGTCATCGACGGCAAGGGCTACATCGTCACCAACAACCACGTCATCTCCGAAGCCGCCAACAACCCCAGCAAGTTCAAGACGACGGTGGTGTTCAACGACGGCAAAGAGGTGCTGGCCAACCTGGTCGGTCGCGACCCGAAGACCGACCTGGCCGTGCTCAAGGTCGACAACGTGGACAACTTGTCGGTGGCCCGTCTCGGTGACTCCGACAAGATCCGGGTCGGCGACGAGGTGATCGCGGCAGGCGCTCCGCTGGGTCTGCGCAGCACCGTGACCCACGGCATCATCAGCGCCGTGCACCGGCCGGTGCCGCTGTCCGGCGACGACTCCGACACCGACACCGTCATCGACGCGGTGCAGACCGACGCCTCGATCAACCACGGCAACTCCGGCGGTGCGCTGATCGACATGGATGCCCAACTGGTCGGCATCAACACCGCTGGAAAATCGTTGTCCGACAGCGCCAGCGGCCTGGGATTCGCCATCCCGGTCAATGAGATGAAGGTCGTGGCCGAGGCGCTCATCAAGGACGGCAAGATCGTGCACCCCACGCTGGGCGTGAGCGCCCGCTCGGTCAGCAACGCCATCGCCTCGGGAGCGCAGATCGCCAACGTCAAGGTGGGCGGCGCCGCGGAGAAGGGCGGCATGCTGGAGAACGACGTGGTGGTCAAGATCGGTGACCGCACCGTCGCCAACGCCGACGAGTTCGTCGTGGCCGTCCGCAACCTGGCCATCGGCAAGGAAGCGCCCGTCGAGGTGGTCCGGGATGGGCGCCATGTGACGCTGACGGTGACCCCCACCCCCGACAGTTAAAGTCCGCCTCGATGTTCGCGAATGTCGGCTGGGGCGAGATGCTGGTCCTGGTGGTGCTTGGGTTGGTGATCCTGGGCCCGGAGCGGCTGCCGGGAGCGATCCGATGGACCGCGGGTGCGCTGCGCCAGGCCCGTGACTACGTCGCCAACGCCACCGACCAGCTACGCGACGAGATCGGCCCGGAGTTCGATGACCTGCGGGCTCCGCTGAGCGAATTGCAGAAGTTGCGCGGCATGACCCCGCGGGCCGCGCTGACCCGACATCTGCTCGACGGCGACGACTCGCTGTTCACCGCGGTCGGTTCGCTGGCCGCCGAACCTCGTCCAATGCCGCCGATGCCGGCCGCGGTGCCCGAGCCGGGTGGCCCGGCTCCCTTCGACACCGACGCCACCTAGCCACGGCTCAGCGCCAACAGGCTCAGCGCCGGGTGCCCCCGGTGTCCAGACCCAGCGACATCCCGACCAGTCCGCGTCGGCGGGTGGCCAGCTGATCGGCGACCCGGCGCAGTTCCTTGCCCGCCGCGGAGTCCGGCGAGAGCACCACCGGAGATCCGGAGTCGCCGCCGGTCACCATCTCGCTGTCGATCGGCACCTGGCCCAGCAGCGGCACATCCCGGCCCATCGCCCGAGTCAGCCGCTCGGCTACCCGCTCGCCCCCGCCCTCGCCGAACAGATGCATGGTGGACCCGTCGGGCATGGCCAGCCCGGCCATGTTCTCCACCACCCCGACAACCTGCTGGCGGGTCTGCAGGGCGATCGCCCCGGCCCGCTCGGCCACCTCCGCGGCGGCCTGCTGCGGGGTGGTCACCACCAAGATCTCGGCCGACGGCACCAGCTGGGCCACCGAGATCGCGATGTCGCCGGTGCCCGGTGGCAGATCCAGCAACAGCACATCCAGGTCGCCCCAGTACACGTCGGCGAGGAACTGCTGCAGGGCCCGGTGCAGCATCGGGCCACGCCACACCACCGGGGTGTTGCCCTGGGTGAACATCGCGATCGAGATCACCTTCACGCCGTAGCCGATCGGCGGCATGATCATCGAGTCGACCTGGGTCGGCAGCGCGGTGACGCCCATCATCCGCGGTACCGAGTGGCCATAGATGTCGGCGTCGAGCACCCCGACGGACATGCCCCGCTCGGCCAGCGCGACCGCGAGGTTGACCGTCACACTCGATTTGCCGACCCCGCCCTTGCCGGAGGCGATCGCATAAACCTTGGTCAGCGAGCCCGGCTGGGCGAACGGGATGACCGGCTCCTTGGCGTCGCCACGCAGCTGTTTGCGCAGTTCGGCGCGCTGCTCATCGCTGAAGACGTCGAGGCTGACCTTGACCGGCCCGGTGCCGGGCACATCGTTGATGGCCGTGGTCACGCTGTTGGTGATCTCGGCCTTCATCGGACAGCCGGCGATCGTCAGGTAGATCGTGACGTGGACGCTGCGATCGTCCGCGATCTCAATGCCTTTGACCATGCCCAGCTCGGTGATCGGCCGCCGGATGTCGGGGTCCAGCACGCTCCCCAACGCTGCATAGATGGCGTCGTGCAGGGCTGCAGTGTCATCGCGATTCTCGGACATCGGAATCGAGTCTAAGGCAGTACGGCAGGGCCTCGGCCTGTGAGATACGTCAGGCCGTCGGGACGGCCTGCGGCCCGTCCTGCGGCACACCGGCGGGCACCGGTGGTGGCGGCATGCCCGGTACATCCGGCGGCGGCGGTGCGACGGCGTAGGCCGGCATCGGCGCCGGCGGGGCCAGCGGGGCCGGCGGGGCTTCCGGGGGGCCGAAGGGAGCCGGCGGGACGCCGTTGGGCGGCGCTGGTGGGACCGGCACGGCTTGGGGCTCCAGGCAGATCATCCGGCAGGCCGCCGAGGGACGGGGCAGCTGCTGTTGTTGCTGCTGCTCGGGCGAGGTCAACCACGGCGGCAGCCAGGGCATATTCGCCAGCTGGGTCTCCAGGCTGGACTGGCCCAAGTCGATCAGCGACGATTCGGCGGGGTGATTGGCCTGAGACATCCCGTGCATGCTGAGGGATTGCGGCCCGAGGCCTTCCGGGTGTTCCAGGTGCTCCAAGTGCAGGTCCGCGATCGGCGGTGCCGGGCCCACAATCGGTGGAAGGTCGACGGGCGCCACTCCGGTGGCGTAGGCCGCCGCCCACCCCATGACGTTCTCCGCGTAGGCCATCGAGTTGTTGTAGCGCAGGATCGCGGTCAGGACGTGCGACTGCTCGCGCAGGTTCATCCCACCGCTGCACAGGTACCGGGCTGCGGCCAGGGTCGCGTCGTAGACGTTCTGCGGGTCCGCTCGACCGTCGCCGTCGCCGTCGGCGGCATACCGCGACCAGGTTCCGGGCAGGAACTGCATGGGGCCCAGTGCGCGGGCGTAAACCACCCGGCCCGGGGCGCTGCTGGCCACGATGACTTCGTTCCCGGGCAGGGTGCCGTCCAGCGCCGGCCCGTAGATCGGCTGCAGCACGTTGCCGCGCGCGTCGGTGGCCCCGCCGTTGGCGTGCCCGGACTCGATGCGTCCGATCCCCGCCAGCAGGTTCCAGCTGATCCCACATTCGGGCGCGGCGACCGCCATCTGCTGCTCGGCGTTCTGGTAGGCCGCCAGCGCCGTCTTGGGGATCCCCAAGGTGCCCGGCGCGTAGACGACGGCGGCCGGGGGCGCCGACGGGGCGCCCGCGGCGACGTGCAGATTCGGCTGCGAGCGCGGTACCGCGATGACGGAAGGACCTGATGAGCGGCCGGACGTGTGCACCGAGGCCGCCAGCGGGGTGATCGCGGCATTGCGCAGCGGCAGCGAGGTCGACGGCGAGCGGGGAGTGGCGCCCACGGCGCCGGCGAAAACCAGCGGGGTGATGAAAGCCAGACCGAAGGCAGGTCGCAGGGCGGAACGGGCCGCCCGCCGCACCCTGGCAGCGCGGGACACGCGTTCCGGTGCGCCGCCCCCTGTTGGCACTCGACCGCCCCTTGTCCGCCTCGGAAAAGCCTCGCTATACCGCTCAGGCTTCGTGAACTAGGTCACCATACCCAACACATGTCCTGCTGATGACCGTTATCTGGTCTGCGTCACGTGTCAGGACGATCGATGCGGGGAGTCTGAGGAGGAGAAATCGGGATCGGGACGTAGCGACTCCAACAGTTCCCGGACCCGCTCGAGTTCATGGTGCAGGTAGTCGCGTGTCGCGACCTCGCCGACCGCCAGGCGCAGCGACGCCAGTTCGCGGGCCAGATATTCGGTGTCGGCTTTGGTCTGTGCGGCGCGGCGGCGGTCCTCGTCCAGGCTGACCCGGTCACGATTCTCCTGCCGGTTCTGGGCCAGCAGGATCAGCGGAGCGGCGTAGGCGGCCTGGGTGGAAAAGGCCAGGTTGAGCAGGATGAACGGGTAGGGGTCCCACTTCAGGCTGACCGCGTAGATGTTCAGCAGAATCCATCCCACCACCAGCACGGTCTGGATGGCCAGGTAACGCCCGGTCCCGAAGAACCGTGCCACCGATTCGGTGAACCGGCCCAGCGCGTCGGGATCCAGATTCAGGCTGGGGAGCCGCGAGGTGCGGGGCGTGGAGAGCCGCTGGGATGTTGAGCGGTCGGTCACGACTGCCTCCCGGCGAGTTTCGGCCCCAGGTCCGGTTCGGGGGTTTCGCGCCAATCATCGGGCAGCAGGTGATCGAGCACGTCGTCGACCGTCACCGCGCCCAGCAGGTGGTTCTGCTCGTCGAGCACCGGCCCGCAGACCAGGTTGTAGGCGGCGAAGTAGCGGGTCAGCTCCGCCAGCGACACGTCCGGGTTCAATGCCGGCAGGTCGGAGTCCACGAAGCCGCCGATGAGTTCGGCGGGTGGCACCCGCAACAGCTGCTGCAGCGCGACAGAGCCCAGGTAGCGGCCGGTCGGGGTCGCGGTGGGTGCGCGCGTCACGAAAACCAGCGACGACAGCGCGGGAGTCAGGTCGGGGTCGCGCACCCGGGCCAGCGCCTCGGCCACCGAGGTGTCGGCGGTCAGCACCACCGGGTTGGAGGTCATCAGACCACCCGCGGTGTCGGGGGAGTGCTCCAGCAGGCGGCGCACCGGATCGGAGTCGTCGGGATCCATCCGCGCCAGCAGCGTCTCGGCCTCGGTGGGGTTCATCACGCCCAGCAGGTCCGCGGCGTCGTCGGGGTCCATCTCCTCCAGCACGTCGGCGGCCCGGTCGGTACCCAGCTGGCCCAGCACGACGGCCTGACGTTCTTCGGGCAGCTCCTGCAGGATGTCGGCCAGCCGGGCGTTGTCCAGGGCGTTGATCACCTCGTAGCGGCGCTTGGGCGGCAGCTCGCGGATGGCGTCGGCGACCTCGATCGGCCGCCAGCCCTCAAACTGCTGCAGCAGTTGCGCTACGCCCTGCCCGGGCATCGCCAGCGCTGATGGAGTCAGGCCCTGCACGTTGTGCCAGTCCACGATGTGTACGGCGGCGCGCCGGCCCAACCTGCGGGAGTGCCGCACCGCGATCCGGGTCACCAGCCAGTCGCGCGTACGGCTCTGTTCGATGGCCAAGTCGGTGATCGCCACATCGACGCCGGCCAGCTCGGGCAGCTCGGGGTCGGTGACCCGAACCTTGGTGTCCAGGACCTGACCGAGCACGAGTGCTTCACCGGGCCGCTGATTGAACTTGCGTAGGGACACCGTTCCGGTGTTGAGGGTGACGGCGTTGGGCTCGATCGACGCGACCCGCAGAATCGGCACGAAGATGCGTCTGCGGGTGGGAAGTTCGACCACAAGTCCCAGGACACGCGGCTGCTGACGAACAATGCTGAGGCTGACCACCACATCGCGGACCCGACCCACGGATTCGCCGAACGGGCCTAGCACCAGCATCCTCGCAAGCCGCGCTGCGTAAACCCTGTTGCTCGACGCCATGCTTGAAAGGGTAGGAGTATTTAGGTGACCAACGTGTATCGCCCCCGCCGTACTTGCCTGTCGGTACCTGGTAGCAGCCAGAAGATGATCGACAAGGCCAAGGGCCTGTCCGCAGACGAGGTCTTTCTCGATTTGGAGGACGCTGTCGCCCCAGCGGCAAAAGAGCAGGCCCGGACCCTGGTCGCCCAAGCGCTGACCGCGCGTGACTGGACGGCCCCGTTGCTCGGGGTACGGGTCAACGACTGGACCACGCCGTGGACCCATGCCGACCTGATCGAGGTGGTGTCGGCGGTCGGTGCCGCCGGTACCCGGCTCGATGTGATCGTGCTGCCGAAGGTCTCTGACGCCTCGCATGTGCAGGCACTCGACCTGTTGCTGACCCAGTTGGAGACCATCCACGGGCTGCCGGTCGGGCAGATCGGCATCGACGCCCAGATCGAGGACGCCCGCGGCCTGATGAACATCAACGCGATCGCCGCAGCGCCCCGGGTGCAGGCGCTGGTGCTGGGACCGGCTGATCTGATGGCCAGCCTCAATACCCGCACGCTGGAGGTCGGCGAGCAACCCGAGGGCTATACCGAGGGCGACGCCTACCATCACGTGCTGATGACGATCCTGGTGGCGGCGCGCGCCCACGGGGTCGCTGCCGTCGACGGGCCGTACCTGAAAGTGCGTGACGTCGAGGCGTTTCGGCGGGTGGCCGGCCGTTCGGCCGCGCTCGGGTACGACGGCAAGTGGGTGTTGCATCCCGATCAGATCGCGGCCGGCAACGAGATCTTCAGCCCGCGTCAATCCGAGTACGACCACGCCGAGCTGATTCTGGAGGCGTATGCGTGGCACACCTCGCACGCCGGGGGAGCCCGCGGTGCGGTGATGCTCGGTGACGAGATGCTCGACGAGGCCAGCCGCAAGATGGCTTTGGTGGTGGCGGGCAAGGGCCGGGCGGCCGGAATGCGCCGTGAGGCACCGCCGTTCGTGCCGCCGACGGACTAGCGCAGGGCTCCTAGTTCAGCGCGATCATCGCGAGAATCAACGAGAGCGTCACGGCGACACCGCCTATCGCGGTTCCGGCCACTGCCATGCCGTGGCCGGCCTCGCCGGTCGACTTGATCTGGTTCAATGCCACGCCCCCGAGGATGACACCGGCCACCCCCAGCGGCCAGAACACCAGACCGAGCAGCGAGACCACCAGGGAGCTGACCGCCAAGACGTTGGTCTTCTGGGCCTGACCCGGGTTGAAATAGCTGCCCGGGTACGGCGTGCCGTAGCCCGACGGCGGGTAACCGGGAGGGTTGCTGTAGCCCGCGGGAGGGTATCCGGGCGGGCCGCCGAACCCCGGGTACTCGCCCGGGCCGAGCGGGGCGGGCGGGGTGGGCGGCAGATAACCGCCCGGTGGCAGGTAGTTGCCGGGCGGCGGGGGCGGCGGGAAACCCGGCGGGGGATAGCCGGGTGCCGGCGGGTAGCCCTCGGGTGCCGGCGGGTACGGCCATCCGCCCTGGTCGGGAGCGGGCGCGCCCGCGTCGGCCCAGGGCTGGTTGGGGTTGCCTCGTGGATTCTCGCCAGAATCCCCGCCGGGAGCTGTCATGCTGTTCAACCTAGCCGATGCGCCGGGACCGGCTTGTCGTCCGACAGTCGGCATCTCGGAGCGAGGAGAGAGAAATCCCATGACCAGCCCCTTCCAGCCCGGACAACCCCCCGGTCCGATCGGTGCGGCGGGCCCGCCGGGACGTCGCGCTCCGGCCCGACTGCCGACCCCGCCCCAGGGGTGGCCGATCGGGTCGTACCCCACCTACGCCGAGGCGCAGCGCGCGGTGGACTATCTGTCCGATCAGCAGTTCCCCGTTCAGCAGGTGACGATCGTCGGCGTGGACCTGATGCAGGTCGAGCGGGTCACCGGCCGGCTCACCTGGCCCAAGGTGCTCGGCGGCGGAGTGCTGACCGGCGCCTGGCTGGGCCTGTTCATCGGCCTGGTGCTGGGCATTTTCAGCGACAACCCGACACAGGCACTGGTGACTGGCCTGATCGCCGGAGTGTTCTTCGGTTTGATCACCTCATCGGTTCCCTACGCGATGGCCCGCGGGACAAGGGATTTCAGCTCGACCATGCAACTGGTGGCGGGTCGCTACGACGTGCTGTGCGACCCGCAGAGTGCCGAGCAGGGCCGGGATCTGTTGGCCAAGCTCACGCTCTGACTCTGCGTTGTTGCATAGCGTGGCCGGACGGCCTTACCGTCGTGGCACGAAACGGCAACGGGAGGCAAGTGGCGTGGCGAGTCGGCGCGGTCGCGTACGGCGGCTGGGCGCGGCCGCATTGACCGCACTGACCGTTGTGTCGGCGGGGTCGGCCTGCGGTTCGTCCGGACAGTCCGGCGCTGCCCCGGTGATCAGCGTCTACACCCCGGCCAACGACACCGCGACGTTCCGGGTGATCGCGGCGCGCTGCACCGAGCAGGCCGGTGGTCGCTACCGGGTGCAGCAGTTCAGCCTGCCGCGCGCCGCCGACGATCAGCGCCTGCAACTGGCCCGTCGGCTGACCGGAAACGACCGCACCTTGGACGTGATGGGTCTCGATGTGGTGTGGACCGCCGAGTTCGCCGAGGCCGGCTGGGCGTTGCCACTGGCTGAGGATCCGGCCGGCAAGGCCGAGGCCGACGCCGCGGACGACACGCTGCCCGGCCCGCTTGCCACTGGCCGCTGGCGCGGTCGGCTCTATGCCGCACCGCTTGTCACCAACACCCAATTACTGTGGTACCGGCCGGATCTGATGAAGTCCGCGCCGTCCACCTGGGACCAGATGATCGCCGAGGCGGCGCATTTGTATAGGGCGGGCCAGCCCAGCTGGATCGCGGTGCAGGCCAAGCAATACGAGGGTTTGGTGGTGTGGTTCAACACCCTGCTGGAAAGCGCCGGGGGAAGGGTCCTCGGGGATGACGGCAAGACGGTCACCCTCACCGACACCGCCGAGCACCGCGCCGCCACCGTCGCCGCGCTGCGGGTCATGAAGGCGGTGGCGACCGCCCCGGGTGCCGACCCGTCGATCACCCAGACCGATGAGGGCACCGCCCGGCTGGCATTCGAGCAGGGCAAGGCGGCACTCGAGGTCAACTGGCCTTTTGTGCTGCCGTCCATGCTGGAGAACGCCGTCAAGGGCGGGGTGAGTTTCCTTCCGCTGCAGGGGCGTTCGGATCTAGCCGGCAGTATCGACGGCGTCGGAGCTTTTGCGCCCAGCGACGAGCAGTACCGCATTGCCTATCAGGCCAGTCGTAAAGTGCTCGGGTATGCGCCGTATCCGGCGGTCTTGCCGGGGCATCCGGCCAAGGTGACCCTCGGCGGGTTGAACCTGGCGGTGGCCAAGACCACCCGGCATCGCGGCGAAGCGTTTGAAGCGGTGCGTTGTCTGCGAAACGCCGCGAACCAGAAGTATCTCGCGATCGAGGGCGGCCTGCCCGCGGTGCGCGCCTCGGTGTACGCCGACCCGCAGTTCCAGGAGAAATACCCGCAGCACAACGTGATCCGGCAGCAGCTCACCGACGCTGCGGTGCGGCCCGTGACGCCGGTCTATCAGGCGGTGTCGACCCGGATATCGGCGACGCTGGCGCCGATCAGCGCCATCGACCCGGAACGCACCGCCGATGAGCTCACGGTGCAGGTGCAAAAGGCCATCGACGGCAAGGGGCTGATTCCGTGACCCGCACCGGCTCCCGCGCCGATGATGTCCGGTCACAGCGCCGGCTCGCGGTGGCGCTCGTCGCACCGGCGGTGATCCTCATGCTGGCCGTGACCGCCTATCCGATCGGTTACGCGATCTGGCTCAGCATGCTGCGCTACAACCTGGCCACCCCCGACGACACCGCGTTCGTCGGCCTGGCCAACTATCAGACCACCCTGACCGACTCCTATTGGTGGACCGCATTCGCAGTGACCTTGGGGATCACCGTGGTGTCGGTGGCCATCGAATTCGTCCTCGGCCTGGCCCTGGCATTGGTTATGCACCGCAGCCTGTTCGCCAAGGGAATGGTGCGCACGGCGGTGTTGGTGCCCTACGGAATCGTCACGGTCGCGGCTGCCTACAGCTGGTATTACGCCTGGACGCCCGGCACCGGCTACCTGGCGGATCTGCTGCCTTCCGGCAGTGCGCCGCTGACGCACCAGCTGCCGTCGCTGGCAATAGTGGTGCTGGCCGAGGTGTGGAAGACGACGCCGTTCATGGCGCTGCTGCTGCTGGCCGGCCTGGCACTGGTGCCCGACGAACTGCTCAAAGCGGCCCAGATGGACGGTGCCGGCGCCTGGCGGCGACTGGTCACCATCATTTTGCCGATGATGAAACCGGCGATCCTGGTGGCACTGCTGTTCCGCACGCTCGACGCGTTCCGGATCTTCGACAACATCTACGTGCTCACCAACGGCTCCAACAGCACCGGATCGGTGTCGATACTGGGCTACGACAACCTGTTCAAAGGATTCAACGTGGGCTTGGGGTCGGCGATCTCGGTGTTGATCTTCGTCTGCGTGGCGCTGATCGCATGGCTGTTCGTCAAAGTGTTCGGCGCCGCGGCACCGGGATCGAGCCAGCGATGACCGAGCTTCGCCGACGCACCGCATGGCTGATCATCGACTTGGCCGTGGTGCTCTACGCACTGGTCCCGGTGCTGTGGATCTTCTCGTTGTCGCTCAAGCCCACATCAACGGTCAAGGACGGCAGACTGATTCCGTCCACCGTGACCCTGGACAACTACCGCGGCATCTTTGCCGGCGATGTGTTCGGCTCGGCACTGATCAACTCGGTGGGCATCGGTCTGATCACCACGGTGATCGCGGTGGTGATCGGGGCGATGGCCGCCTATGCGGTGGCCCGCCTGGAGTTCCCGGGCAAGCGGTTGCTGGTCGGGGCGGCCCTACTGATCGCGATGTTCCCCCAGATATCGCTGGTGACACCGATTTTCAACATCGAGCGCGCCACCGGGCTGTTCGACACCTGGTTGGGATTGATCATTCCCTACATCACCTTCGCGCTGCCGCTGGCGATCTACACCCTCTCCGCGTTTTTCTCCGAGATCCCGTGGGACCTGGAGAAGGCCGCCAAAATGGACGGCGCCACCCCCGGTCAGGCGTTCCGCAAGGTGATTGCGCCGCTGGCGGCGCCGGGCATCGTCACCGCGGCGATTCTGGTGTTCATCTTCGCCTGGAACGATCTGCTGCTGGCGTTGTCGCTGACGGCGACCAAGGCCTCGGTCACCGCACCGGTCGCGATCGCCAACTTCACCGGTAGTTCGCAATTCGAGGAGCCGACCGGATCGATCGCGGCGGGGGCAATGGTGATCACCGTGCCGATCATCGTGTTTGTTCTAATCTTCCAACGACGGATCGTGGCGGGACTGACCTCCGGTGCGGTGAAGGGATAGGCCGATGGCAGAGATCGAACTCGTCCACATCACCAAGAGCTACCCCGATGGCGCAGTGGCGGTAAAGGATCTGTCGCTGAGCATCGCCGATGGTGAGTTCATCATTCTGGTGGGACCCTCGGGCTGCGGAAAATCCACCACGCTGAACATGATCGCGGGTCTGGAGGAGATCTCGTCGGGGGAACTGCGCATCGGGGGCGAACGCGTCAACGAGCGTGCCCCCAAGGACCGCGACATCGCGATGGTCTTCCAGTCCTACGCGCTCTACCCGCACATGACGGTGCGGGGCAACATCGCGTTCCCGCTGACCCTGGCCAAGATGAAGAAGCCGCAGATCGCCGAAAAGGTGGCCGAGGTGGCCAAGATCCTGGATCTGACTGAGCTGCTGGATCGCAAGCCGTCGCAGCTCTCCGGCGGCCAACGTCAACGGGTCGCGATGGGGCGGGCGATCGTGCGGCACCCCAAGGCATTTCTGATGGACGAGCCGCTGTCGAACCTCGATGCCAAGCTGCGGGTGCAGATGCGCAGCGAGATCGCCCGGCTGCAGCGCAGGCTGGGCACCACCACCGTCTACGTCACGCATGACCAGACCGAGGCGATGACGCTTGGGGACCGGGTGGTGGTGATGCACGGTGGGATCGCCCAGCAGGTCGGCACACCCGACGAGCTTTACGAACGGCCCGCCAACCTGTTCGTCGCGGGTTTCGTCGGCTCTCCGGCGATGAATTTCTTCCCGGGCACGCTGACCGCGACCGGCGCACGCCTGGCTATCGGCGAGGTACCGCTGGAGGCGGCGACTCGCGAATCGATCGGCAGGCATCCCGCACCGGCCGGCGGTGAGGTTGTCATCGGGGTACGCCCGGAGCATCTCGGCGATGCCGCGCTGCTCGATGACGCGCAGCGCGGTCGCGCGGTGAGATTCGCGGCCCGCGTCGACCTCGTCGAATCGCTGGGTGCCGACAAATACCTGTACTTCACCCCCAACGAATCCGGCGACGCGCCAGCCGAAAACGATCTGGTGGCCCGGGTTCCGGCTGCATCGAGGGCGTCCGGAGGGCAGCCGATCGAGCTGGCGCTGAACCCCGACAAGGTGGTCGTGTTCGACGCCAAGACCGGAGTGAACCTCAGCGTCGCGCCGGCTGGGCGGTGACCCGCCGGTGAGTGAGGTTCTGGACCGGCTGCGTGAGCATGTCCGACGCCACTTTGCGGGCGTCGCTGCCGAGCCCGACACCGCGAGGGTGACGTTTCTGGGTGTCGAGCCCATCGAGGTGTTGCGGTTCGGGCCCGGACCCGACCGGATGGTGCATTACGTCTCGGTCGGTTGCTCGCGCCATCCCATGGGTGACCCCGGCCAGCTGCTTGCCGATCCGGTGCACGGCCCCCGGGCCGAAATCGTGGTGAGCCTGCGGTCCTCGGGTTCTGACACCGGGCTGGCCCGCAGTCTTGCCGCGGTCGCGGCCGCGCCGGTGGTCGAAGGGGTGGTGCTGGCGCCCGATGCGCTGATCGACCTCGGGGGTCCGCTGTGGACGGGGCCCTCGGGTCCGGTGCCGTTCACCGCGGTGTTGCTGGGCGACAGCGACATCGCCGAGTTGACGCTGTCCCCGCCGCGGGAGCCGGTGCGGTTCTTGTCGGCCACCCCGATCACCGCGACCGAGGCAGCGTGGGTGCGGCTCAAGGGCGCCGAGGCGATGCGCGAAGCCTGGCGCGCCGACGGTGTGGACGTCTTCGACCCGGACCGTCCAGCCTCCCAGCCTCAGTAGCCGCGGCGCTCAGAGCCAGCCGTTGCGGCGGAACGCGCGGTAGAGCACCGCGGAGATCACACCCATGCCCGCCACCACCGCCGGATAGCCGAACGCCCAGTGCAGCACCGGCATGCGGTCGAAATTCATGCCGTAGATTCCCGCGATCATGGTCGGGACGGCGATGATGCCGGCCCAGGCCGACATCTTGCGCATGTCGGTGTTCTGCTGCATGCCCACCCGCGCCAGCGCGGCCTGCACCAGCGAGCTGAGCAACTCGTCGTACCCGGCGATCTGCTCGGCTGCGCGGGTCTGGTGGTCGGCGACGTCGCGCAGATAGCGCCGTACCTCTTTGGAGATCAGGTCCCGGTAGTCGTTCTGCATCCGTTCAAACGGCACCGACAGGGGCGCGACCGCGCGCCGCAACTCCACGACCTCGCGCTTGATCTGGTAGATCGGCTCGACGTCGGTGCGGGTCCCGGGCGCGAACGCCGTCTCCTCGATGACATCGATGTCGCTTTCCATGAGGTTGGTCACCTCGACGTAGCGGTCCACCACGTAATCGGCGATGGCGTGCATCACGGCAAACGGGCCCAGTCGCATCTGCTCGGGATCGGCGTCCATCCGTTTGCGGACTTGCGCCAGACCGCTGTGCTCGCCGTGGCGGACGGTGACCACGAAGGTCTTGCCGACGAAGATCATGATCTCGCCCGTTTCGACGATCTCGCGCGGCAGTACCGCCGATTCGTGCGGCACGTAGTTGACGGTCTTCAGCGCCAGGAACAACGTGTCGTCGTAGCGCTCCAGCTTGGGTCGTTGATGCGCCTGAACAGCGTCTTCGACGGACAACGGGTGCAGTTGGAAGGTGGCGGCCACGCCCTGCATCTGGGCCGCGTCCGGCTCGTGCAGGCCGACCCAGACGAATGCTTCTCGGCCACCAGCCTCGATCTCGCGCACCTTGGCCCGCGCGCCGGCGGGGGTGAATTCGCCGGGAATCCGCTCGCCGTCCGCATAGACACCGCAGTCGACCAGCACTCGGGGTGTCGGGTCTTGCAACGCCGTCATGGCCGCTCTCCCTCCGGCGCAGGTGCCGGTCAAATGCTACGCGTGTGGCGCCAACCTGCACGGTGAGCACGAGCCAGGGCCGGAGGTCCCGAAGTTTCGGCGACGACGCCGGTGCGCTAGTTTCGACCCGGACCAAAGCAGACCAGCCGAACCCGTTCGAGGAGCACTTGACGTGAGCACAACCCCACTCAAGGTGGCCGTCACCGGCGCCGCCGGCCAGATCGGCTACAGCCTGTTGTTCCGCCTGGCCAGCGGCTCGTTGCTCGGCCCCGACCGGCCGATCGAACTGCGCCTGCTGGAGATCGAGCCCGCCCTCAAGGCGCTCGAGGGCGTCGTCATGGAGCTCGACGACTGTGCCTTCCCGCTGCTGTCGGGTGTGCAGATCGGCTCGGACGCGAACAAGATCTTCGACGGCGTCAACCTGGCGCTGCTGGTCGGCGCCCGCCCGCGTGGTCCGGGCATGGAGCGCAGCGACCTGCTCGAGGCCAACGGCGCGATCTTCACCGCACAGGGCAAGGCCCTCAACGCGGTCGCGGCCTCCGACATCCGGGTGGGTGTCACCGGCAACCCGGCCAACACCAACGCGCTGATCGCGATGACCAACGCCCCCGACATCCCCAACGAGCGCTTCTCGGCGCTGACCCGCTTGGACCACAACCGGGCCATCTCGCAGCTGGCCGCCAAGACCGGCGCCAAGGTCACCGACGTCAAGAAGATGACCATCTGGGGCAACCACTCCGCGAGCCAGTACCCGGACGTGTTCCACGCCGAGGTCGGTGGGCGTAACGCCGCCGAGGTCGTCAATGACCAGGCCTGGATCGAGAACGACTTCATCCCCACCGTCGCCAAGCGCGGCGCGGCGATCATCGACGCGCGGGGCGCCTCCTCGGCCGCCTCCGCGGCTTCGGCCACCGTCGACGCCGCCCGCGACTGGCTGCTGGGCAGCCCGGACGGTGACTGGGTGTCGATGGCCGTGGTCTCCGACGGCTCCTACGGTGTGCCGGAAGGCCTGATCTCCTCGTTCCCGGTCACCACCTCCGGCGGTGACTGGAGCATCGTGCAGGGGCTGGAGATCGACGACTTCTCCCGCAGCCGCATCGATGCCTCGACCGCTGAGCTGGCCGAGGAGCGCGAGGCCGTCACCGGCCTGGGCCTGATCTGAGGCGCTAAGCCCGGCGGGCGACTTCCGGTGCGAGTTGCACCCGGGAAGTGAGCCCGAACCGAGCTCGACAGCTGCCGGTGCGCGCAGCGCGGCCGTCGTGCAGCGACGGTCAGATCGCCCCTTGCCACAGCGGTATCGCCTGGCACCAGCCCTGTCTCTTATACACAT